>NZ_JBFRDQ010000107.1:0-13691 GCF_052113865.1 Allobosea sp. TAB14
CCGCCTGGACCGAGCGATGCGCGCCCTTGAAGGTGACGGAGAGGTCCTCGACCTCGAGCAACGGCTTATCCATGACGCGGATCCAGGATATCGCGCAGGCCGTCGCCGAACAGGTTGAAGGCCAGGCTGGTGACGAGGATGGCGAGGCCGGGAATGCCGGCGATCCAGCCATTGGTCAGGATGAACTCGCGGCCCGAGGCCAGCATCGCGCCCCATTCCGGGCTCGGCGGCTGCGCACCCAGTCCGAGGAAGCCGAGGCCGGCCGCCGTCAGGATGATCGACGCCATGCTCAGCGTGATGCGCACCACGACGGAGGGAATGCACATCGGCACGACATGGCCGAGGATGATCCGGAGCGGCGAGACGCCCTGGAGCCGCACCGCCGCGATATAGTCGGATTTGCGGATCGACAGTGTCTCGGCCCGTGCCAATCGCGCGATCGGCGGCCAGGCGGCGAGTGCGATCGCGATGATCGCATGGTCGATGCCGGGCCCGAGCGCCGCGACGAAGGCCAGCGCCAGCACCAGGCTCGGGAAGGCCAGGAAGATGTCGACGATGCGCATCAGCACGGTATCGACCCAGCCCCCGAGATAGCCGGAGGTGGTGCCGACGATCAGCCCGAGCGGCGCGGCGATCACAGCCGTCAGCAGGGCGATGTAGAGCGTGATCCGCGCGCCGAAGACCAACCGGCTGAAGATGTCGCGGCCGAGCTCGTCGGTGCCGAACCAATGCGCAACCGAAGGCCGTTGCAGGCGCTTGGTCAGGTCCTGCGCGTAGATGTCGTGGGTCGCGACGAGGGGCGCGAACAGCGCCACCAGCACAATCAGAACGATGACAGCGAGGCCGAACATAGCGGCAGGGTTGGCCCTGAGCCGCCACCATTTCAGCGACAATTGCTGCATCCGCGCCTGGAAGGGCGAGGACGGAACGGGCGCCGCGAGCCAGGCCTTGAGGCCCCGCCCGCCGGCCTGGTCGATGGATTGTGGTGTCATGGCCATGCCTCAGCGGGTCCGCGGGTCGAAGACCCGGTAGAGCAGGTCGCACAACAGGTTGAGCGTGACGAAGATGACGCCGACCAGGAGCGTGCAGCCGACGACCGCGTTCATGTCGCCGGCGAGCAGCGCATTGGTCAGGTAGCGGCCGAAGCCCGGCCAGGCGAAGACCGTCTCGGTCAGCACCGCGCCTTCGAGCAGGAAGGCGTAGGACAGCGCCACCACCGTCACCACCTGCACGGCGATGTTGCGGAAGGCGTGGCCCCAGACCGTGCGTGCCCAGGACAGGCCTTTCACGCGCGCCGTCACGACGTATTCCTGACTGAGCTGCTCCATCATGAAGCTGCGGGTCATGCGGCTGATATAGGCGAGCGAGCTGAAGGCCAGGATCGAGGCCGGCAGGATGATGTGCGAGACGGCATTGCCGAACATCTCCCAGTTGCCGGCAAGCAGGCTGTCGATCAGCAGGAAGCCGGTGACCGGCTCGAGGTCGAACTCGTAGGTGAAGTCGATGCGACCGGGGCCGCCGACCCAGCCCAGCGTCGCGTAGAACAGCACCAGCCCCATCAGGCCGAGCCAGAAATTCGGCGCGGAATAGCCGATCAGCCCGACGACTCGGACGATCTGGTCGAGCCACGATCCACGATACATCGCCGAGAGCACGCCGAGCGGGATGCCCAGGCTGGTTCCGATGACGATCGCGACGCTGGCGAGCTCGATCGTCGCCGGGAAGACGCGGGCGATATCGGCCATCACCGGCTTGCCGGTCGTCAGCGCCATCCCGAAATCGAGATGCAGCACGCCCCAGATATAGCGGCCGAACTGGACATAAAGCGGCTGGTCGAGACCGAGCTGCTTGTACATCGCCTGATAGGCTTCCTGGGTCACGTTGTCGCCGAGCACGGCGACGACGGGATCGAGCGGCAGCAGGCGGCCGATGAAGAAGGTCAGCGCCGCCAGCCCGAGCAGGGTAACAGTGAAGGATGCGAGGATCCGGCCGGAGATCTTGAGCCAGGACGGAAGAATCCGCACCGGCTCAGAGCTCGGGCCGGACGCCGCGATGGCGGTCCGGGACATCGCGGCGGCCTTACTTGGTCGCCAGCTCGTAATAGGTTCTGAAGCCGTTCCAGGTCCAGGATTTGAGATCCTTGCGGACGCCGGCGACGTTGTTCATCTGGAACATGATGGCCATCGGTCCTTTGGCCATCGTCTCCTTCTGGATCTCGGCGTAGAGCGCGTCGCGCTTGATCGGATCGCCTTCAAGCAGCGCCGCATCGACCTTGGCATTTAGCTCCTTGTCCTGGAACGAAGCGCGCCAGCTCGGATACTGCGTCTGTTTCGCCTCGGCCCTGTTGTCGGGATTGTAGACGAGGCGGGATGCGTTGCCATGCGCATCCGGAACGCCAGTCTGCCATGCCATCATCGCCGACTGGAACTCCCGCCCGCGTACCTTACTGAAGAGCTGGGCATTGGCCATGCGCTCGAGCGAGAGTTTGACCCCGATCTTGGCGGCATTCTGCTGGACACTCTGCGCCAGCGGCGCCGAATGCGGCAACGTTCCGAAGATCAGGCTCGCCTCGAACCCAGTCGGATAGCCCGCCTCCGTGAGCAACTGCTTGGCCTTGTCGAGGTCAAGCTTGAAGGGCTGGCCTTCCTTCGCGTCGAGCGCACCGACGGCGCCGAGCTGAGCGAAGCTGGCGCGCGGCACGCCCAGATAGGTCATGATCGTCTTGCCGAGGCCGTCATAATCGATCAGGTATCGCATCGCGAGGCGCACCTTCTCCTTGGAGAAAGGCCCGTCGGCGACGTTGAAGGTCCAGAAGAAGAGCTGCGGCTTCAGTACCTTGACGATGGAGACGCCCTTGGAGCCTTCGAGGTCCTTCAGGTCCTCCGGGGTCAGGTCGCGCGCCACGTCGACATCGCCCTGGCTCAGCAGCAGGCGCTGGGTGCCGGGCTCCGCGACATGGCGGATCAGCACGCGCTTGAGTGCAGGCGCCTTGCCCCAATAGCCATCATTGGCTTCGAGCACGATCGACTCGCCGGCATTCCAGCGCGTCAGCTTGTAGGGGCCGACGCAGGCCGTGCGCGTCGCCAGATATTTGTTGCCGAGATCGCCGCCCTGTTCGTTCGCCATCAGGGTCTTCTTGTCCATCACCATGGACACCCGGTTGGCCGCGATCGACTGCAGCACAAGCGTCGTCGGATAGGGCTTGTCGAGCTTGAAGACGAGCGTGTCGTTCGGGCCCGCGACGATGGTCTGCTCGACATTGTCCTTGGTGAAGCCGAACTCGGTCAGCGTCGCCGCGTTGCCGAAATTGAGCTTGACGACGCGGTGCAGCGACCAGGCGACATCCTCGGCCGTGACGGGATTGCCGGAGGGGAATTTCGCGCCCTTGTGCAGATGGAAGGTGATCTCCTTGCGGTCCGGCGAGACGTCCCAGCGCTCGGCGAAGCTCGGCACGACCTTGCGCTCGTCGGCCGGGTCGAAATCGGCCAGCGTGTCGCAGGTGTTCTGCAGGATCTCGTTGGTGACGACCTCGCCAACCTGGGCAGGGTCGAAGGTGCTGATCGCATCGACGTTCCACGCCATCACCAGCGCGTTCTTCGGCGTCGCGGCGACGGCCACTCCTGCGCCGGCGCAAAGGGCGGCGACTGCCGCGGCGGAAAGCAGCTCGCGTCCGGCGAGGCGTCGCTTGATTACGATCTCGTCGTTTCGGTTGGTCATGATCTCGATCCCGCTCTTTGATTATTGTTTGATTGGAAACGCATATGTCGTCCGGGAGCAGCCTTGCGGTTGCTCCCGAGGTAGCGCCGACTCAGGCGGCAGCAGCAGGCCGCGGCTTGATCGGCGGCTTCACATCGGCCGGGATCGGGCAGACATAGGGCGTCCGCGTCACCCGCTCCTGATGGTCCTTCTTGGCGCGCGCCAGCAGCGTCTCGTCGCTGATCACGTCGACCGCCGTCGCCGCCATGATCTTGGCGGCATGGACCATACCCTTATGCGCGGCCGGCGCCTTGCCCTGCGCCGTGATCTGCCAGGAATGGCCGGGCGTACCGATGGCATGGGTCGCGACCCGCGCCTGGATGGTCGGCACCTTCCAGCTGACATCGGCGACATCGGTCGAGCCGATCATCGGCACGCCGCGCGTGCCTTGCGGCACGACGAAATCGCAGAGCGGCGTGTTCTCGCGCGGCGCGATCCCGGTCTTGCGATAATCGTTGAGGATGTCGGCCGGGCCGAGCGTCGCCTGGATCTTGGCCGCATAGGCCTTGTCCGCCGCGTCGAAGGGCACGGGGCCGAGCCGGTCGATGTTCTTGAACATCGCGTCTTCCAGCGGCGTATTGCCGAGCATGTTGGAGACCGCGCTCATGATCGAGATCGAGACCGTGGTCTCGGTCATCAAGGCCGCACCCTCGGCGATCTTCTTCACGCGCTCGTTGAGCTCCAGCATCCCGGCGAGGTCGCGGGCCCGGATGGCGTAGCGCACCTTGGCCGAGGCCTGCACGACATTGGGCGCAATGCCGCCGGCATCGAGATAGGCATAATGGATGCGGGCATCGGACGGCATATGCTCGCGCATGTAGTTGACGCCGACATTCATGAGTTCCACCGCATCGAGCGCCGAGCGGCCGAGATGGGGCGCAGCCGCAGCATGCGAGGCGCGGCCGGTGAACTGGAAATCCATCCGGGTGTTGGCGAGCGACAAGGCATCGTCGACCTTGGTCATCGAGGCCGGGTGCCAGGATATCGCGACATCGACATCGTCGAAGGCACCCGCACGCACCATGAAGGCCTTGGCCGCGCCGCCCTCTTCCGCCGGGCAGCCGAAATAGCGCACGCGCCCCGGCCGGCCGGTCCTGGCGAGCCAGTCCTTCACCGCGGTCGCCGCCAGCAATGCAGCCGAGCCCAGCATGTTATGGCCGCAGCCATGGCCATGGCCGCCGGCCTCGACCGGCTTCGGCTCGGCGATACCAGCCTCCTGGCTCAGGCCGGGCAGCGCGTCGTATTCGCCGAGGATCGCGATGACCGGGCCGCCCTCGCCCGCCTCGCCCATCACGGCAGTCGGAATGCCCGCGACGTTCTCGGTGATGCGGAAGCCCTGCTCCTTGAGCATCGCGATATGCTCGCCGACCGAGCGATACTCGGTATAGGCGATCTCGGGCATGCCCCAGACGCGGTCGCTCAGTGCCTCGAAAGGCTGCCGCTTGGCATCGACCAGCTCCCAGATGATCTCGGAATTCTGCATGGCTGGTATCCTTTCTACAGATGCTCTCGCAGGAAACGGGCCACCCCGCCGAAGACGGTGCGCCGGTTCTCGATCCGGGCGAAGCCGTGGCCCTCATGCGGGATGCGCAGATACTCGACCGGCCGGCCGAGACCGCGCAGCACGGAATAGATCATCTCGCTCTCGCCCGGCGGCACGCGGGGGTCGTCGAGCCCCTGCGCGATGAACAGCGGTACGCGGATGCAGTCGAGCTTGTGGATCGGCGAGAAGCGGATCAGATTCTCGCGGTCCGCGACAGGATCGCCATATTCGACGGCGCGCAGATAGCGCCGCCACGGCCCGGTCGTCTCCAGCAGCGTCAGGAAATTGGCGATGCCGTAGAATTCGATGCCGACCTTCCACAGCTCGGGCTGCTCGGTCAGTGCCGCCAGCACCATGAAGCCGCCATAGGAGCGGCCATAGACCGCGACGCGGTCATCGTTCACATCCGGTTGCTCGCGCAGCCAGAGCCGGACCGCCTTGAGGTCGGCGACGCTGTCCATGCGCAGATGCTTGTCGTCGAGATGGTGGTAGCTGCGGCCATAGCCGGTCGAGCCGCGCACGTTCGGCGCGATCACCATGATGCCCTGGCTCAGGAAGAACTGCAGGTCGGCCCGGAAGATCGGGGTCCACTGCGCCTCCGGACCGCCATGGACCACGACGACGACAGGATAGCCCCCTTCCGGCGCCTTGCCGCGCGGCCGATAGACGAAAAACGGCACTTCGAGCCCGTCGAAGCTCCTGGTGCTCGCGACCGTCGGCTCGACGAAGCCCGCGGGATCAATCCCGGCTTTCGAGGCATCGGTCAGGCGCTTCACCTGCTTCGAGGCGATGTCGAAGCGCCAGATATCCGGCGACGAGGTCGAGCCGTCGAGCGGGAAGACAAGCCCCGAACCATCCGGCAGCCAGGCGACGGAGGCAATAGAACCGCGCGGAAAGCCTTCGACCTCGAACTCGACCCCATCAGCGATCTCGCGCACGAAGATGCGGTTCCAGCCGCGATCATTCGCGATATAGGCTAGACGGTTCTGGTCCGGCGCCAGCGCTACGGCCTCGATATCCTGCCCATCGCGCTCGACGATCCAGTTCAGCGCGCCATCGGCCATCGACCGGAAGGCGACGCTAAGAAATTCCCGGCCCTGGTCGGTGATCGTGAAGAAGCCGCTGCCGTCCTTCTTCATCCGGCTGGCGGCATAGCGGGCGCGGCCCTCATGCGGCAGCAGCGCCTCGCGCGCCCCGCTTTCGAGATCGAGCCGGTAGAGATCCTGATCGTTCATCGCATGGGTGGCGTCGGCCACCAGAAGGGAGCGCCCATCCGGGAAGAAGGCGACGGCCTCGCGATAGCCGCTGCCCTCGAAGACACGCCGCGTCGCCCGCGTCGCCATGTCCATCACATAGATGTCCATATGCTCGCGGTCGCGCGCGTTCGAGGCGAAGGCGATGCGCTGCCCGTCCGGCGCCCAGCAACCCCAGACATGCACCACCGTCGGATCGTCGGTCAGCGACTGCGGCACGCCGGAGGCGTCCGGTATGAGCCAGAGCTGGTGCCGCTCGTCGCCGCCGCAATCCATGGTGAAGAGCAGGTCGCGGCTCTTCGGGTTGAAGGCGATCGAACCGACCGGCTCCGGCATGTCGGTCAGGCGCCAGGGCGCCCCGCCGGCAAGCGGCCGGAGCCAGATCTGGTGCGTACCGCTCTCGTCGCTGAGATAGGCGAGAAGCTCGCCATCCGGCGCGACGGCCGGGCTCTTGGCGCTGCGGATTTCGAGATAAGGCTCGATACCCAGGCGGATCTGGCTGGCGGCTTCGTACATGGTCTTTCCTTCAGGCCGCGAGGGCCGGCATGGAGTCGCGCAGGCGATCGGTCGCGTCGCGCAGCGCCAGCGACAGGGCCGGGGCGCTCGGCGTCGCCGCGTGGTTGGCCTCGGTCACGATGGTAAAGCGCGCCTCGGGCCAGGCCGTCTTCAGGCGCCAGGCCGTACACATCGGCGTCACGATGTCGTAGCGCCCCTGCACGATCTCCGCCGGCAGATGCCGGATGCGCGAGACGTCGCGCAGCAGCTGGCCAGGTTCGAGGAAGGCGCCGTTGACGCAGTAATGCGTGAAGATGCGGGCGAGCGCGAGCGCAGCATCCGGCTCGGTCAGCGCCGCGACATGCTCGGCATCGGGTAGGAAGGTCTGCGTCTTCCCCGAGAATGTCCTGAGGCTGATCGCAGCCGCGATCTGCTGCTCGCGGTCAGGTCCGGTGAGCCGGCGATAGTAGGCGCCGAGCAGGTCGTCGCGCTCCGCTTCCGGCACGAAAGTGGCGAAGGTCTCCCAATGGTCCGGGAAGATCGTGCGCGAGCCGTGGAACCACCAGTCGATCTCGGTACGCTCCGCCATGAAGATGCCGTGCAGGCGGAAGCCGAGGCAGCGCTCCGGGTGGGCCTGTCCATAGGCGAGACCGAGGCAACTGCCCCAGGATCCGCCCGTGACGAGCCAGCGCTCGATGCCGAGATGCTCCCGGATTCGTTCGAGATCGGCGATCAGCGCCTGCGTGGTATTGCCCGCGAGTTCGGCCGAGGGGCTGGAGCCCCCTGCCCCGCGCTGGTCGAAGGTCACGAGGTGGAAGGCCGCCGGATCGAAGGTCCGGCGCTGGGCCGGCTTGGTGCCCGCGCCGGGGCCGCCATGCAGGAAGACGACGGGAATGCCATCGGGATTGCCGCTCAGTTCGACCTGAAGCTCGTGGCCGTCACCGACCGGGAGACGCAGCGAGCGGTAAGGCTCGACCACGGGATAGAGAGCGCTCTCGTCGTCAGGCACATCGGGCTCCGCTGCACGGGAGCGCCGCGACGCTCCCCATGCGACCGGAGGATGGCACGCCCGAACCATCGCTGGCCAATGCATTTGGAATGCGTTGTTATGACGATCTGGAATAGTTTTACGTGAACCGACGGTGGCAAATGCTTCTTTGCTTGAAGGTTCGTGTCACGATCTCAAAGGCTTAACCGCCTGATCCCGTGCCGATCATCCTCGAACCATGTTGCGGCTTCGCCATTCGGCCAACGGCGCGCTCGGGTGAGGTGCGGGCACCTGCCGAGGGTCGTGTAGAATTTGCGCAGCGGAGAACCGGAAGCGGGAGCGACTTGTGCGCGTCAAAGTGCTTATCACTGGCGGTAATGGGCGACTGGCACGCGCGTTGGCGCGAACGGGCGGCTCAAACGTTCGCACGCTTTCGAGCGCGGAACTCGACATCACCAATGCCGCTTCCATCCGGTCCACACTTGATCGATTGCGCCCGGATGTTGTGATCAATGCTGCAGCGCTCAGCAGCGTCGAGGCCTCCGATACCGCCCCGGAGCGCGCGCGTTCCGTCAATGCCACCGCGCCGGGGTATATCGCCCAGGCCTGCGCCCGGCTGGGAACGCCTTTGATCCATATCTCGACCGACTATGTGTTCGGGGCTGAAACCCTCCGACCGTGGCGCGAGTCGGATCCGGTCTCGCCCCTCAACAGCTATGGCCGCCTGAAAGCGGAAGGCGAGCGCAATGTCCTGGCCGTCGGCAGCAGGGTTTGTATCGCGCGCGTCGCGTGGCTCTTCGGAGACGGCAAAGACTTCATCGCGAACCTGCTTCGGGCCGATGCCGACACGGTGAAAGTGGCGCATGACCAGACAGGTTCCCCGACTCCGATCCGCCAGCTTGCCAAGAGACTATTGGCGCTGTCTGAGCGCATGAACGCAGGCGAAGCCATTCCGCAGATGCTCCATCTGGCCGGATCGCCGCCGGTGTCGCGCGCTGATTGGGCCGCCTCGGCGTTCGAATCTCTTCGGCGAGCGGGAAGGAAAACGCCAAAATTGCTGCGGGTGCCCATGGCAGAATTCGGTGGCGGCGCCCCCCGTCCACATTACAGCGCCCTCGATTGCAGCCTCGCGGCAGAACTTTTTGGCGAGGAGCTCGACTGGCGTATTTCGACGGCGCAACCCGAGACCTTCACCGAGCAGATCATGTCGGCTTAAGACCGCCAACAGACCCTCGGCTGGCGCTCACACGGCCGATCTCCGCGAAGAGGTGAGGCCGGCGTCATGCAGCCCGCGCATGGCTGATGCTGTAAACGGGGCTCTTATTCGAATTTGTCGCAGTATAGGTTGGCTGGGCGGCTCGCTACGAAAGCTGAGCCCGCAAGAGAACGGTTGGTAGGCGATGCTCTCCACCAAAACCATGCGGCCCAACCGCCGGCAGTTCCTCTCCTCGACGGCGATCGCCCTGTTTCTCGGCTCGACCGGGCGAGGCCTTGGCGAGACGATCGCGGGCAGCCCACCCTGGAAGCCCTTCGATGCCAGCCCGCCGCAGACGCTGGGCTCGGGCACGTGGTATTTCCTGACGCCCGACGAAGTCCGCATGGTCGGCGCGATCACCGAGCGCCTGATCCCGGCTGACGAATTGAGCATCAGCGGCAAGGATGCCGGTTGCGTCGAGTTCATCGACCGGCAGCTCGCCGGCAGCTATGGCTCCTCCGAGCGGCTCTACATGAAGGGGCCGTTCCAACCCGGCACGCCCGAACAGGGCGACCAGTTCCCGCTCGACCCGCGTCAGCGCTACCGGCTGGGGCTCGCGGGCCTTCAGGCGCATTGCCGCGAAACCTATCAGAAGGCCTTCGCCGATCTGCCGCCCGAGCAGCGCGACCAGGTCCTGACCCAGCTTCAGACCGGCGCGATCACGCTGAAGGATGTCGATGGCAAGGCCTTCTTCGCGCTCCTCCTGCAGAACACCATGGAAGGCTTTTTCGCCGACCCGATCTATGGCGGCAACAGGGAGATGGTGTCGTGGCGGATGCTCGGCTTTCCCGGGGCGCGCTACGATTACCGCGACTACATCGACAAGCATAACCAGAAGCTCGATTTGCCCCCGCTCAGCATCGCCGGGCGGTCCGAATGGCGCGTGAAGGATTGAGCCATGGCCACGAAACTGCCCGCGACGGATGTGGTGGTGGTCGGCCTCGGCTGGGCGGGATCGATCATCGCCAATGAACTGACGGATCAGGGGCTCTCGGTCGTCGCCTTCGAGCGCGGTCCCTGGCGCGAGACGGCGCGCGACTTCAACATCGCCTCCGCCCCGGATGAGCTGCGCTATAGCCAGCGCCAGGAGCTGATGCTCCAGACCGCGCAGAACACCGTCACCGCCCGCAACAACCCGTCCCAGACGGCGCTGCCGATGCGCAGCTGGGGCTCGTTCCATCCCGGCAACGGCACGGGCGGCGCCGGCAACCACTGGGCCGGCATCACCTTCCGCTTCCAGCCGGAGGAGTTCCGGCTCAAATCCCATCTCACCGAGAAATATGGCGCAGGCGCCATCCCGGCCGAGCTCACCTTGCAGGACTGGGGCACGGATTGGAGCGAGATGGAGCCGTTCTACACGGCGTTCGACCGGCTTGCCGGGCTCTCCGGCCGGGCCGGCAACCTCAAGGGGCAGATCCGCGAGGGCGGCAACCCGTTCGAGGGGCCTCGCTCGGAAGAATACCCGACCGGCCCGATGCGCCAGCCCTATGGGCCGACCCTGTTCGCGCAGGCCGCGAAGGAGCTCGGCTACAAGCCCTTCCCCGTTCCCTCGGCGCTGATCTCCGAGGCCTATACGAACCCGCTCGGCGTCACGATGGGGCCCTGCACCTTCTGCGGCTTCTGCACGAATTACGGCTGCGCCAACTATTCCAAGGCGAGCGCGATCACCACCGTCCTGCCGGTGCTGGTGCGAAAATCCAATTTTCGGGCGCAGACCAATTCCGAGGTGCTGAGGGTCACGCTCGACGCCACCGGCAAGCGCGCCACCGGCGTCGTCTATATCGACACCTCCGGCAAGGAATGGGAGCAGCCGGCCGACCTCGTCATCGTCACCGCCTTCACCTTCGAGAATGTGCGGCTGATGCTGCTCTCGGGCGTCGGCACGCCCTATGACCCCGAGACCCAGACGGGCACGACCGGGCGCAACTACGCCTATCAGACCGCCAACAACGTCCAGCTCTTCTTCGACGACAAGAACTTCAACCCCTTCATCGGCGCCGGCGCGCTCGGCATGGGGATCGACGATTTCAACAACGACAATTTCGACCATTCCGGCCTGGGCTTCTTCGGCGGCGGCAGCATCCGCGTCACGCCGATCGGCGCGGCCCCGATCGCCTACCGGCCGACACCGCCCGGCACGCCGCTCTGGGGCTCGGAATGGAAGCGCCAGACCGTCAAGAACTACCTCAGTTCCATGTCGATCGGCTGCGAGGCGTCGAGCTATGCGACGCGCACCAACTACCTCTCGCTCGACCCGACCTATACCGACCGGCTCGGGCGGCCGCTGCTGCGCATCACCTTCGATTTCGCGCAGAACGACCTGAAGATGTCGCAATACTGCACCGACAAGGTCGCCGGCATCGCCAAGGCGATGAACCCGCGCCAGTTCGTGCCCCATCCGATGACCGGGCACTGGAACACCGGCCCCTATCAATCCTCGCATGTGGTCGGCGGCTTCGTCATGGGCGCGGACCCCAAGACGAGCGCGGTCAACAAATACCTGCAGAGCTGGGATGTGCCCAACCTCTTCGTGGTCGGCGCCTCGGCCTTCCCGCAGAACCCCGGCTACAACCCGACGGGAACCGTCGGCGCACTCGCCTTCAAGGCGGCCGACGCCATCCGCCGGCTCTATCTCAAGAACCCCGGCCCCTTGGTGAGCGCATGAGGATGCTCCTTTCCAAACGGCTCGGCAGGGCCGCCTTCGCCGCCTTCATGACCGCCGCCATTCCGGTCGGCGCGCAGGTCACCGGTGACGCCGCCTTCTCGCAGGTCGAGAAAGGGCGCTACCTCGCAGTCCTGGGAGACTGCGCGGCTTGCCATACCGCACCGGGCTTGCCGCCTTTCGCCGGCGGGGTCGTGCTGCAGACGCCCTTCGGCAATCTCGTCGCCCCCAACATCACGCCCGATCCCGAGACCGGTGTCGGGCGCCTGTCGCTCCAGGATTTCCAGAGCGTGATGGCGAAGGGCATCGGCAAGGGCGGCTATCACCTTTATGGCGCCATGCCCTTCACCGCCTACACCAAGGTGACCGCGCAGGATAACGCGGCGATCTGGGCCTATCTGCAGACGCTGGAGCCGGTGAAGAACAAGGTCGAGCCGAACCAGCTGCCGTTTCCGTTCAACATCCGCGCCAGCCTGATCGGCTGGAACCTGCTCAACTTCACGCAAGGCGAGTTCAAGCCCGATCCGGCGAAGTCGCCCGACTGGAACCGCGGCGCCTATATCGTCGAGGGGCTGGGCCATTGCGGCACCTGCCATACGCCCAAGAGCCTGATCGGCGGCGACAAGAACAGCCAGTTCCTCGAAGGCGCGACGCTGCAGGGCTGGTTCGCGCCCAACATCACCGCCGACCCGCATAAGGGCATCGGCGCCTGGAGCGAGGACGAGATCGTCCAGTATCTGAAGACGGGCGCCAACCGCTTCGACATCGCGTCGGGCCCCATGGCCGAGCTGGTCGAGAAATCGTCGCAGCACTGGACGGACGCGGATCTGAAGGCCGTGGCAGTCTATCTCAAGGCTGGCCGCAATGGCGAGGCGAAGGCGCCTTCACCGCTGCCCGCCGGCGACAAGCTGATGATAGCCGGGCAGGCAATCTTCGCAGACCGCTGCATGGGCTGCCATCTGTCGAACGGAGCCGGCGTGCCGAAGCTCTTTCCGCGTCTCGCAGAGGCGCCGCTCGTCAATGCGGGCGATCCGACCTCGCTCATACGCGTCGTGCTCGCGGGAAGCCGGGCCGGCGCCACAGAAGCCGTTCCGACAGGTCCCGCGATGCCCTCCTTCGCCTGGAATCTCGGCGACCAGGAGATTGCCGCGGTCCTGACCTATATCCGCAACAGCTGGGGCAATGCCGCAGCGCCCGTCGAGGCGAAGGATGTCGCAACGTTGCGGAAGACTCTGGCACCCTAGCCCGATCGAAGCTCGGCACCCGCCTGCTGCTCCCGCACAGCATCACGCGAGACCCCAGGTAAGCCTGTCGGCAAAACGAAAGGGCCGCTCGCGCGGCCCTTTCGGTCTCGGAGCAGGCTGACGGCTTACGCCGCCAGCCCCTTGGCCAGTTCGCTGACCTGCTTCTCGAACAGCGCGCGATAGGCGCCGTCCTCGCGGGTCAGCAGGGCCTCGTGCGGCCCCTCCTCGACCACTTGGCCGCGATCGAAGACCAGGATGCGGTCCATGGCCCGCACCGTCGAAAGACGGTGCGCGATCACGATCGTGGTGCGGCCCTCCATTAGGCGCTCGATCGCCTGCTGGATCAGCGCCTCCGATTCCGAATCGAGGCTCGAGGTCGCCTCGTCCAGGATCAGGATCGGCGCATCGGCCAGGAAGGCGCGGGCCAGCGCGACGCGCTGGCGCTCGCCGCCCGAAAGCTTGATGCCGCGCTCGCCGACCAGCGTGGCGTAGCCC
>NZ_JBFRDQ010000108.1:0-16807 GCF_052113865.1 Allobosea sp. TAB14
GCCGTTCGCGTCAAGGCCGACGAGGTGGAAAACGTCCTTGCCGATATCGATGCCGACAACGGTGAGTTCTGCTTCGGTGTTCGAGGTCGTCCTGTTCGACCAAGTGCACAYAGAAGACTCGTCTTGGCGCTTCGCATTCAGTCTAGGGCCGGCTAGATTGTCTAAAATCTGAGATTCAGATGATGCGTCAGATGGGGGCGGCTTGATGGCAATCCGGTTCAATGAAATCGGTGAGCGGCTGAAAGCCTACCGCCTGGGGCGCGGGCTTCAGGCTGAGGACATCGCCGAGCGCCTCGGGATTTCGCGGGCCGCAGTCTACCGGATCGAGGCCGGGGGCGTGGTCAAGATCGAAACCTTGGAGCGGCTGGCGACGCTGTTGGAGACGACCGTCGCCTCGCTACTCGGGGCAGGGGTCGAGTATTACTCCAGCCCGGTCAGCTATTTCGAGCGCATGCGGCAGATCGAGGAGCAGGCGGATCAGGTCGTCGCGCATTTCCCGCCGCTGTCCTATCTGCTGACCTCGGACGGCTATTCCGCCTATTTGCGGCAGACTCTGGTGGAGGCGCTGCCGCCCCATGTCGTGCGCGAGCAGGCAGCGGCCGAGATCGATGCGGTCATCGCGATCCTCGACGAGCGTAAGAACGCCCGCAAGCGCCGCCGCTTGAGCGTCGTGAATTTCGTCAACGTCCTCGAGATCGAACGCTGGCTGAAGCTGGGTGTGGTCGGACGCTTCAACCTGCCGGCCGCCGAGCAGGCCCGGCGGCGTCTGGCGGCGCGCATGGAGGTCGAGCATCTGATCGGACTGATCGAGAGCGAGCCGATGGGTGTGCAGATCGGCCTGATCGAAGAGGCGGTGCCGAACATCACCTTCCAGCTCTTCCGGACCGCGGAGAAGACGCTGCTGGGGCTGAGCCCGTTCCGCTTGGGCGGCGAATTGCCAAATCTCCGGTCCGGCATTGCCATGCTGACTGCGGATGAGGAACCGGTACGCCTCTACGAGGAGATCGCCGACGGACTTTGGCGCCGCGCCCTCAAGGGCAGCGAAGCCGGGGCGGTGCTGCGGGCGGCACTCGGTCGCTCGGGGATCGCGCAGCCACCGTTGAAGGAGGCGTCCTCGGAGCTGGTCTGATGTCGGCTCGAGCCCTGTCTCAAAATTGATATTGTTCTTGCAATTGAGATTTCTGCGTGACATAGAGGGATGATGCGATGGCGCTGGACTTCCGGTGCCGTTGCTGATTTCTCGCGGCCGAGATCGACGCCTCGGCCGTCAAGCGGCGCAGGCAAGCGCCCTGGGAAAGCGGGCGAGCGCCCAAACTCCAATAGTCTTGAGACCGGCCGGCAGCCGCGCGCGGAAGCGCGCGCTGGTGCTTTGGCGTTTTTGGTGCGCACCGCAAAGAAAAGCAGAAACGGGGAACTTCGCCGTGAGTGACAACCAAGCCGCCATGGGCGGCTCCATCGCCCTTTCGTCTCCGACCGAGGTCGACAGCAAGGCCCGCAAGGCGCTATGGGGCGCCGCCATCGGCTACGCCATGGACGGCTTCGACCTCCTGATCCTCGGCTTCATGCTGCGGGCGATCTCAGCCGACCTGCAATTGACCCAGGGCCAGGCCGCCTCGCTCGTTACCGCCACACTGGTCGGCGCCGTGTTGGGGGGCATCGGCTTCGGCATGCTCTCCGACCGGATCGGCCGCGTCCGCGTCCTGACCTGGACGATCGTTCTCTTCGCCGTCTTCACCGGCATGTGCGCGCTCGCGCAGGGCTATTGGGACCTCCTGATCTACCGCACCATCGCCGGCCTCGGCCTCGGCGGCGAATTCGGCATCGGCATGGCGCTGGTCGCCGAAGCCTGGCCGGCCTCGAAGCGGGCGCGCGCCTCCTCCTATGTCGGCCTCGGCTGGCAGGTCGGCGTGCTCGCGGCAGCGATCGCCACCCCGATCCTGCTGCCGACGATCGGCTGGCGCGGCATGTTCGCGATCGGCATCCTGCCGGCGGTCGCAGCCTATTTCATCCGCCATTCGCTGCATGAGCCTGAGGTCTTCGTTGCCCGCAGCAAGGACCGGCCGAAGGAATCGGCGCTGCGCCTCCTGGTTAAGGATTGGGATACCACCAAGCTAAGCCTCGGCATGGTCGTGCTCTGCTCGGTCCAGAACTTCTGCTATTACGGCGTGATGATCTGGTTGCCGAACTATCTGGCGACCCGCTTCGGCTTCGCCCTGACGCAGTCAGCCGTCTGGACCTCGGTGACCATCGCCGGCATGGCGGTCGGCATCTACGCCTTCGGCCATATCGCCGACCGGATCGGGCGGCGCCCGGCCTTCTTCGGCTACATGCTCGGCGCCGCGGTGATGGTCGTGGTCTATTCGCGGTTGACCGACCCGTTCCAGCTCCTCGTCGCAGGCGCGGTGATGGGCTTCTTCGTCAACGGCATGCTCGGCGGCTATGGCGCGCTGATCAGCGAGCTCTTCCCGACAGCCGCTCGTGCGACGGCGCAGAACGTGCTGTTCAATATCGGGCGCGGTGTCGGCGGCTTCGGTCCGCTCGTCGTCGGGACGATCGCGGCAGCTTACAGCTTCGAGATGGCGATCGCGCTGCTGGCGACGCTCTACGTGCTCGACATCCTCGCCATGTGGTTCCTGATCCCGGAGCGGCGTGGCGCCGAACTCGCCTGAGCGCAGGAACTTCGTGATGTCGATCCAACCCGATCAGTCCCTGGCGACACCCGTCGCCGCCATCGGCGGCGGGAGCTCTCCGGCGCCGTGGAAGGCGAGCGTCGTCGCCGAGCTCGCCGAGGTCGTCCGCAACGAGGCTGTGAACGCCGAATATCGGCAYCTCGTGGTCAATTGCAGCGAGGAGGCCGCGGCGGCCCAGCCGGGGCAGTTCTTCCAGCTGCTCTGCCCGCAGCCGGCGGGCGAGCAGCCCTTCCTGCGCCGGCCGATGAGCCTTTACGGGGCCGATCCCGGCAAGCGCCAGGTCGAGTTCCTCTACAAGGTGACCGGCGCCGGTACGCGCGGGCTCGACATGCTGAAGCCGGGCGACCGGCTCGACATCATGGGGCCGCTCGGCGTCGGCTTCGCGCTTGACCCGGACTGGCGCCATATCGTTGCCGTCGGGCGCGGCGCGGGGCTGGCGACGCTGGCTCCGCTCGCCAGAGCGGCGAAGGCCAATGGCACGCGGGTGACCGCGGTCTTCAGCGCCCGGCGGCCTGAGCTGCTCGTCTCGGTCGAGCTCTTCCAGCGCCATGGCGCCGACGTCATCGCCGTCACAGATGCTGAAGCGACCAGCGGCCCTGCCAATGTCGAGCGCATCCTGCGCCGCCAGATCGCCGAGGGGCGCTGCGACGCCTTCTTCACCTGCGGCTCAAGCCGGCTGATGCGGGTTCAGCAGCGCCTGGCGCGCGAATTCGAGCTGCCCGGCCAGGTTGCGATGGAGCAGCAAATGGCCTGCGGAATMGGGCTTTGCTACTGC
The DNA here is from genome assembly GCF_052113865.1 of Allobosea sp. TAB14. NCBI lineage: Bacteria > Pseudomonadati > Pseudomonadota > Alphaproteobacteria > Hyphomicrobiales > Alloboseaceae > Allobosea > Allobosea sp. TAB14. Next base: position 3,466 of record NZ_JBFRDQ010000108.1, read on the forward strand.
TGCGTGCGCGACTTCAACGTCAATGGCGAGATCGTCAATCGGCGCGTCTGCTGGGACGGTCCGGTCTTCGACCTGATGGAGGCGTTGCCATGAGCGCGGCCGGCAAAGTCGACCTCTCCGTCCGGATCGGCGGCCTCACTTTGCGCAATCCGGTCATGCCGGCCTCCGGCACCTTCGCCGAGGGGCTGGAGAAGGTGATGGACTTCAACCGGCTCGGCGCCTTCGTCACCAAGACGATCACGCGCGAACTGCGCGCCGGTAATCCGCTGCCGCGGGTGGTCGAGCGGCCGGGCGGGCTGATCAACGCCATCGGCATCCCCTCGAAGGGCGTACCCTATTTCATCGAGACGACCATGCCGCATTACGCGGCCTATGACACGCCGCTGGTCATCTCGATCTCGGCGCCGACGGCGGAAGGCTTCGCCAGCCTGGCGGCCGAGCTCTCGATCCCCGGCATCGCCGCGATCGAGGCCAACATCTCCTGTCCGAACATCGAGGAGGACGGCAAGGCCTTCGCCATGCGGGCAGAATCCACCGAAAAGGTGACGCGCGAATTGCGCGAGGCGACCAAGCTGCCGCTCTGGGTCAAGCTCACGCCCAATACCGGCGACATGCCCGAGGTCGCGCGCGCTGCCGAGGCAGCCGGGGCCGACGCGGTCGTGGTCGCCAACACCATCCTGTCGATGGCGATCGACCTGAAGAGCTTCAAGCCCTGCCTCGGCAACATCATGGGGGGGCTGTCGGGTCCGGCGATCAAGCCGATCGTGCTGCGCCAGGTCTTCCAATGCGCCAAAGCGGTGAAAATCCCGGTGATCGGCTGCGGCGGCATCTCCACCGCCGATGACGCGATCGAGTACATGCTGGCCGGCGCCAGCGCCGTGCAGGTCGGCACCGCGACCTTCCTGCAGCCGGCGGCGATGACGACGATCATCGACGAGCTCGAGGCCTTTTGTCTCCGCCACGAGATCCCGCGCGTCGCCGACCTGATCYATGGCGTCGTGATCGAGGAGGCTGACGAGCCCGACCTCGCCTGGCTGGATCCGGTCTCGTGAACGCGCAACCTGCCGAGATGCGCAATGTCTTCAGCGGCGATGCGGGCGACCGCGCCCTCGCTGAGGCACTGTTCGATGCCTTGCGCGAGGCGACGAGTGACGGCGTCGGCATCACCCGCGAGGCCTATAGCGAGCGCGAGTCGCTGGCGCTCGACATCGTCGAGGCAAAGGCGCACGAACTCGGCTTTGCGACGGAGCGCGATGCCGGCGCCAATCTCGTCGTCACGCTGGCGGGGAGGGAGCCGGAGCTGCCCTTCCTCGCTTGCGGCTCGCATCTCGATTCCGTGCCGCAAGGCGGCAATTTCGACGGGGCAGCCGGCGTCATCGCCGGGCTCGCCATCATTGCCCGCTTCAGGGAAGAGGGCTTCGTCCCGCGCCGAACGATCAAGGTCTACGGCCTGCGCGGCGAGGAAAGCTCCCGTTTCGGCCGGGCCTATATGGGCTCCAGCGCCCTATTCGGGAAACTCTCGGCTACCGATCTTGCGGTGTGCGACCATGCCAGCGGGCGGAGCCTGGCGGAGTGCATGGCTTCCGTTGGCGTCAACACGGCCCGCGTCGAGATGGCTGAGCCGCTGCTCGATCCGGCTGATGTCGCCGCCTGGATCGAATTGCATATCGAGCAAGGGCCGGTGCTGGTCGCCCGCGACCTGCCGATCGGCATCGTCACCGGCATCCGCGGCAATATCCGGCATCGGCAGGTCGAATGCCTCGGCGAGGCCGGCCATTCCGGTGCGGTGCCGCGCTGGCTCCGGCGCGACGCGGTCTTCGCCACCGCCGAACTGATAACCCATCTCGACCGGCACTGGCGCACCTTGCTGGAGCGCGGCCGCGACGTGGTCGTGACCGCCGGCGTGCTCGGCACCGATCCGCAGGAGCACGCCATCGCGCGCATTCCCGGCAAGGTGCGCTTCTCCTTCGAGGTGCGCAGCCAGAGCCGCGAGACGCTGGAAGCCTTCTACGATCTCTTCCTCTCGGAATGTGGCCTGATCGGCGAGGAGAGGGGGGTCGAGTTCCGCGTCGACCGCCGACTCGAATCCACTCCCGCCGTGATGGATGCCGGCTGGATCGCAAGGCTCAAGGCCGCCGCCCGCGATCTCGGCCTGCCCGACGAGGACATTCCGAGCGGGGCCGGCCATGACGCCGCTGTTTTCGCCAATGCCGGCATCCCCAGCGCTATGATCTTCGTGCGCAACCAGAACGGATCGCATAATCCGCAGGAGGCGATGGCGATCGATGACTTCCTCGCCGGGATTGCGGTGATGCGGGACGCCATTAGGGAGGCGGTGTGATGAGCGCGAACGAGATCGGCCGCGAGGTCGCCGAGCTGCTGTTCAAGGCCGGAGCCATCCATGTCAGCCGCCAGCAGCCCTTTATCCTCGCCGCCGGCTGGGCGAGCCCGGTCTATGTCGATGTTCGCCTGCTGCTCGGCGATCCCGATCTGCGCCAGGCGGTCAGCGAGCTCGCCGTGCGCTATGCGGCCGCGACTTTTCCACCGGGGAGTTTCGACGCGATCGCCGGCGCCGAGACGGCCGGCATACCCTTCGCCGCCTGGCTCGCCGACAGGCTGGCGCTGAAGCTGCGCTATGTCCGCAAGCGCCCGCTCGGCATCGGCCGCAACGCCCAGGTCGAGGGCGGGTCGGTCGAGGGCTTGCGTGTGCTGCTGATGGACGATCTGACCACCGATGGCGGCAGCAAGCTCAACTTCGCGCGCGGCCTGCGCGCGGCGGGAGCCGAGGTCGAGCATGTCCTGACGATCTTCTATCACGACGCCTTCCCCGGCGCCGGTGAGCGGCTCAAGGAAGCGGGCTTGACGCTCCATGCTCTCGCGAACTGGGGCGACGTGCTGCGTGCTGAAGGCAGTGGCAGCCTCGCGCCGGAGGGCCGCGCCGAGATCGAGCGCTTCCTGGCCGATCCCGTCGTGTGGTCGACCCGTCATGGCGGGCGTGCCCGCCTCGCCCCGCGCAGCTGAGCTGTATCCACTCCCCCCACTACCAACAAGGCCGCGACTTGGCGGAGATGACATGAACGAGCTTCTGAACTGGCTGCTGCAGCAGAAGGGCAGCCTTCGTACCTATGTCGAGTTCCAGGACCGGGCGCTGGCCCTGCGCGCCGACGCGCCAGAGCAGGCCGCGCTGCTGCGCCTGCTCGCCGATCTCGCCGGCCGTTTCGTCGAGGCCTATGACCGCCAGCCGCTCTCCGCCGAGATCGCAGGCCGTGCGCTGGATCGGCTCGCCAGTCTTCTCGGCAAGGCGGCCGCGGGAAGTGCAGCGGACCCGAAGGCTCAGCTTGCACTGCTCAATGAGGTCGGGGTCAGCGAGCTTGTCTGATTGCGCCAGACCGGGCGTCACGGGCATGCCGACGGGCCGCAGCTTGCTCCCGTGATGAGCGCGACCTTTCCTTTGAGACGATCGCTTCGCGGATAGCGCGGCTCGCAGTGCGGCTTCGGTGTCAGGGCGGATTCATGCCCTGGAAGATCGTCTTCGTGGATCATGGCATTTTGACGGACATTCAACATTCCTTGGGTCGGGCCGCGGCGCTGCCGCCAGCCAATCGCCCCCAGCGCTTTGTCGTCGAACCGTCTTGGCCAGGACTAGTTCCTCGGATGCTTTGCGGCCGAGAATGGGCGTCAGGACACGACCCTGGCGAGGTCGGCTTGAGGATCCTCACCCGCTTCGACAGGCATTGCGGCATCCATGATCCGCGTTGCCAGCGCGACGTCGGGCTCCTCGACGCGCACAGAGACCACAGACCGACCCAGCGCGTGTTCGCTGGCGTGACGTTCGGCGTCATTCGCCGGTACGCCGGCATCGACCAGCGCGCCCATAACGCCTCCTGCCAATGCGCCGGTCACCGCGCCCGACAGGAACCAGCCGGCCGCAATGATCGGTCCGACGCCCGGAATGGTCAGGGCGCCCAAGCCAAGCGCGAGCCCCGTCGCGGCACCAGCAGCGCCTCCGACTCCCGCCGCTGCAGCCGTATTGTCGTCTCCGCCGGCTTGCTGTCCGAGAAGGCCGATCCTCTCTGGCTGAATGCCAGCCTCGGCCAAGCGGACCGCGACATTCCGTGCATCTTCGAACGTCTCATAGGCTCTGGTAATCGTCTGGACTTGAAGCATGCTGGCCTCCCTGCTGCGAAAAGGGCGAGCCCCGAAGGACCCGCCCACCCAATTCGCACTGCGACGCTGATTAGTGCTGGCCGCCCTTGCGACCTGCTTCCGACGCGCGCCCGCGGTCATTGGCAAAGTTGCCCGATCCGCCACGCTCGGTGCCGTGCGACCCGCTCTGGTGGCGATCGCTGATCGACGCGGACTGCTGCCCGCGTTCGTTCTGGTGGCTGTGCTCGCCTCCCTTCTTGCCCGCGTCGCGGGCCCTGTCGGGSTTGTTGGCGAAGCCTTGGTTATGAGTCATCACTCGCTCCATAGGTTGCTCTCCGAAGAGCCGGAGAATCTCGGTTTGAGGGTGATTGACCGACTGACCGGTCTTAGAATGAACGACCCAGACGCAGGGCTGTTCCAACTTCTTTTCAGTGGTTAGCTCTGTGCTCGGCATTGCGCTTTCGCGTCGCCGCCGCCTTCTTTGCCGATGCCGATCGATCGGCGGCGCTGCGCTCTGCAGAAGCATTACCGCCCTTCTCGCCGCCCTTGTGCGCGGCGGGATGGCCGGTTTCCTTCCCCCGCCCGGATCCGCCCGCCTTCTTCCCACCGCCATCATCCTTGTTGACGGTCGCCCACGCCCGGCGCTCGGCCTCCTTCTCGGAAACTCCGCGCTTCTCGTAGCCCTCGGCGATGTGGTCGGCCTTGCGCTCCTGCTTGTCGGTGTATTTGGATTTATCACCCCGTGGCATGCCTGCCTCCACAGTTTGGGTGGTTAAACCCTGCGAACAGCAGACAACGGCAAAGGTTCCAGCCTACGCAGGCTCCGCGATTGTCGCTGGAGGCCTCCGCGCTTGGCAGCGGCACCGAAGATGCCCTCCTCGCGCAGCGCGGAAGTTCGTGGCAGCTTCGGCAGGGTCATGTGCGAGAAGATTTTCGCCGATATAGAAGTTGGCTTCGCACCCTTGGTTTTGATCGCGGACGGCATCCTTGCCAGAAATTCGCACGTCGCGAGGGCTCAAGGAATGATCACTTCCGCCGCCAAACCGCCACCGACGCGATTGGAGAGCCTGACYGACCCGCCGATGGATGCGGCCAGTTGCTGGGCGATGGCGAGCCCGAGCCCGGCTCCGCCGGTCTCGCGGTTGCGCGATGGCTCCAGGCGAAAGAAGGGCTGCATGGCGGCGGCCAGCATCTCCTCGGGAATGCCGGGGCCGCAGTCCAGCACGGWGATCGCGATGGCGCCGCCGTCCCTGCGCTCCATCGCGATCTCCGCGGCGCCTGCGAATTTCAAGGCATTGTCGATSAAGTTCGACAGGATGCGCCGCAGTGCGTGCGGCTTGGTAGAGGTGATGCCGTCGATCCGGCTCGCCACCGTCACCGCCTTGCCGGTGTCCTGATAGTCATAGGCGATGCTGTCGACGAAGGAGGTAAGGTCGATCCGCGTTTTCTTCTCGCCACTGCTATGAGCGCTGCGTGCATAGGCGATGCCGTCCTGCACCAGCCGCTCGATCTCGCGGAGGTCGTTGACGAGCTTATCCCGCTCCGGCGAGTCGTCGGCCATGTCGGCGCGCAGCCGCATGCGGGTGATAGGGGTTTGGAGATCGTGCGAAATCGCCGCGAGGATCTGCACGCGCTCTTCCAGATAATGCGCGATCCGGTCGCGCATCGCATTGAAGGCCCGGGCGGCATGAGCGACCTCGCTGGGGCCGGCCTCGCTCAGGGGCGGAYTCTTCGCGTTGGGGTCGAGCGCCTCGGCGGCGGCCGCGAGTTCGCCGAGCGGACGGACCGCCTGCCTGACCGCGAACCAGACACAAGCCAGCAAAAGGACCATCTGCGCCACCAGAACATAGGGCAGCCAGTCCGCGACCGGCATGATACCGCGCGGGGTGATCTCGATGGTCAGCGGGCTGCCGTCGCTCAAGGTCAGATGGGCCTGCAGGCGGCCTTCCTCGCCCGGGATCGCCTCGATCCGCAAAGGAAAGCGCGGACCGGCGGCGCTTGCCAACCTGGCTGCGATCTCCTGCCCATGGCGTGAGGTATTGGGCACGCCGGCAAGGCCTGGTCCCAGGGCGAGCGAATAGTTGCCACGGCTGAGCCATTCGAGCAGCTCGGGTCGCTCGGTTGCCGGCGTCCGGTCGAGGACTGCGATCGAGGTCGCAACATCGTTCTCCAGCGTGCGGAACATCACCGCCGTCGCCGATAGGGTGCGCTCCGCGTAAAGAACGCCGAAGGAGAGCCCGTAGGCGATCGCGAGCCCCGCGAGCAGGATCAGGAACAGGCGGGCGCGCAGCGTCCGGGGCAGGAAGCGAAAGCGGAACGCGGCGTTCGCGGTCACGACCTGGGTTCCGTGATCTCGACGGGGACCGCAAGAACGTAGCCCTCGCTGCGTACGGTCTTGATATAGGTCGGCTCGCGCGCATCGTCGCCGAGCCGCTGGCGCAGGCGGCTGACCAGTAGGTCGATCGAGCGGTCGAACAATTCGGCATCGCGCCCCTGCGTCAGGTTCAGGAGCTGGTCGCGGTTGAGGACGCGCTGGGGATGATCGATGAAGACGCGCAGCAGCCGGTATTCGGCGCCGCTCAGCGCCACCTCCGTGCCTTGCGCGTCGAGCAGATGGCGCCGCATGGTATCGAGCCGCCATGAGCCGAAGGTCAGGATCTGGCCGGCTTCGCTGATCTGCAAGTTCGGCGGCAGCATCCGGGTGCGCCGCAGCACAGCATTGATCCGCGCCAGCAATTCGCGGGCGGCGAAGGGCTTCGAGAGATAGTCGTCGGCGCCCATCTCCAGCCCGATGACGCGATCCATCTCGTCGCTGCGGGCCGTCAGCATCAGGATCGGCGTCGCCTTGTGCTTACCGGCGCGCAATTCGCGGCAGAGCGCGAGCCCGTCCTGCCCTGGCATCATCACGTCGAGCACGACCAGGTCGACGGTGTTGGCGTCGAGGAAGCTGCGCATCTGGCGCCCATCCGCGGCGATCGAGGTCCTGAGCCCGTTCTTCGCGAGATAGCTCGATACCAGATCGCGGATCTCACGATCGTCATCGACGATCAGGATATGATCGACATGTTCCATGTCCAAACTTTCAGCTTCTACTGAAGGCCCTTCGTAACAGGCATTTCTCATAGCCGGCGGGCGGGTTCCGGCGAAGCCCCGAAAGCGATCTCAGGGGACACCGGGCGCTGGAATGACGCCCGGTATCGGCCTGCCGCTCTATGAACCGGCCAGCGTCGACGCTACGGCCGGGAGCCAGGACGCGACGCTGGTATCGCTTGCGTCCCAGGCGCAGGGCACGGCGGCCAGCGCGGTGATCGCCAGCAGGATGAAGGCGATCCTTCGTTTGCGGACGGTGGTCATGTCATCGCCTCCTTGCGACGGCGTGCTCAGACTACGCTCAGGTCCACATTGATGTTGCCACGCGTGGCCTTGGAATAGGGGCAGGTTTGGTGGGCTTCGTTGACGAGGCTCTGGGCGAGCTCGCGGTCGAGACCGGGCAGGCTGACGCACAGGCGCGCCTGCAGGAAATAGGCGCCGTCCTTCGTGCCGAGATCGACCTGGGTATCGACGGCGAGATCGGCGGGGAGCGCGACCTTGCGCTTGCCGGCGGCCAGACCGATCGCGCCGATGAAGCAGGCCGACCAGCCAGCGGCGAAGAGCTGCTCGGGATTGGTGCCGGCGCCGGCGCTGCCGGGAGGCGACAGCTTGATGTCGAGCCGGCCGTCGGTGCTGCGCGAGGCGCCGTCGCGGCCGCCGGTGGTGTGAGTGCGGCCGGTATAGAGAACCTTGTCGATCTTGGTCATGGAACGCTCCATCTCTTGCGCCGCCATGAGCGGCGGCGGGTGATGAAGCGTTTCCCAGGCAGAGTTGTCGGGATTGTTTTGCGAGCCGACCGATTTGTAACGCAGCGTATGTGCAGGGCGTTTCGACATGTTGCGCCACGAGGAGGCGTTCGCGGTTCGCGTCGGGCCGCGGATTGTATCGGCCTGTATCGTCGCCCCTCCAGGCGAGGGAACGCTTACAATTCCCACCATCGCCGAAACAGCGGGGACACAGCCGCCGGGCTTATCGCGATCTCTCGCAACTAAGGACGAAAGTCATGTCAGAACAGATCGATCAGCCCCGCCGCAGCCTCCTGAGTGCCTTCGCATTGGGAGCAACGCTTGTACCCTTCGCGGGAACCGGCACTGCCYATGCCCAGGCGCGTTCGCCGTCCTCGTCCGCTTCGCCGGCTGCAGGGAAAGGCGGCCACGCAACCTTCGCCGCGCTCAAGCAGGCGAAGGCTGGCGTGCTCGATATCGGCTATGCCGAGGACGGCCCGGCCGATGGCCCGCCAGTTCTGCTGCTGCATGGCTGGCCCTACGACATCCACAGCTATGTCGATGTCGCGCCGATCCTGGCCAAGGCCGGCTATCGCGTGCTCGTGCCCCATCTGCGCGGCTACGGCACCACCCGCTTTCTCTCCGCGGATACCCCACGCAACGGCCAGCAGGGGGCGCTCGCCACCGACATCATCGCCTTCATGGACGCGCTGAAGATCGAGAAGGCCGTCATCGGCGGCTATGACTGGGGCGCGCGCACAGCCGACATCATCGCCGCGCTCTGGCCGGAGCGCGTCAAGGCGCTGGTCTCGGTCAGCGGCTATCTCATCGGCAGCCAGGACGCGAACAAGCCGCCGCTGCCGCCCAAGGCCGAATTGCAGTGGTGGTACCAGTTCTATTTCGCCACCGAGCGGGGCGCGGCCGGCTATACCAAGTACACCCATGACTTCGCCCGGCTGATCTGGGAGCTCGCCTCGCCGCAATGGAAGTTCGACGACGCGACCTTCGCCCGTTCGGCCGTCGCCCTCGACAATCCCGACCATGTCGCGATCTCGATCCATAATTACCGCTGGCGCCTCGRCCTGGCGCAGGGCGAGCCACAATACGACGCGCTGGAAAAGAAGCTCGCCGCCTTCCCGAGCATCGGCGTGCCCGCCATCACCATCGAGGGCGATGCCAATGGCGCCCCCCATCCGGAGCCGGCGGCCTATGCCAAGCGCTTCACCGGAAAGTACGAGCACCGGCTGTTCAAGGGCGGCATCGGCCACAATCCGCCGCAGGAGGCGCCGCGCGAGTTCGCGCAGGCGATCATCGACGCCGACAGGCTCTGAAGCCGAAACCTCGACGCGAAGAAAGGCGCCCGGGCGAGAGCCCGGGCGCCTTTTTGATGGCCGGCTGTGCCGTCGGGACAGCGTTCACCCGAAGGTGAACGCATAGGCTTCCGCACCGGCATCCAGGAAGCGGATCTCGAAGACGCGCTCTCGAACCTCCCCGGCTTGGCGAACGAGCTGATAGAGCCGGGTTTCGGAGAGCGTGCCGTTTCCGGCCGCGTCGATATCGGCTCCGTGGTCGGCGGCGGGCGGCGCCCCATCGACCGTGACCTGGAAGCGGATCGACTTTCCTGCCGGGCCCGACCCGAGCACGAGATGCAGGTCGCGCGCGCTGAAGCGGAGGGCGATGCCGCCACCGGCGCGGGAAAGTCGGGCGCTTTCCGCGCCGACCGCCCAGTTGCCGTCGAGGCCCCATTGATTGAGCCTGAGCTTGCCCACGCTGTAATCCTGCGGCCGGTCGCTCGCGATCCCTTCGGCGAAGCGAAGCCCGACGCCTTGGAAAAGCCGAGATAGGCTTCGCCCGAGCGGATATTGGCAAGGTCAGGCGCAGCCTGGGCGCCGGATGCCTGCGGCGTCACGAAGTTCGGCGCCGCTTTGCGATGGCCGGCAGCCTCGGCGAGGAGATCCTGGATGGCCCGATCCGAAAGCGCTTCGCCGCCCTCACCGAACTGGGTGTGGCGGATCCGGCCCTGAGCATCGACGAGATAGATCGCCGGCCAGTAGCTGTTGCGGAAGGCGCGCCAGATCCGGAAATCATTGTCGGCGGCAATCGGATAGTTGATCCCGAACCGAGCTGCCGCCTGCCGAATGTTCTCAACCTTCTTCTCGAAGGCGAATTCCGGAGTGTGGACGCCGACCACGACGAGACGCGGCTGCACGATCGTGAYCGAGACCGTCGAGGAGGCTCTGCTCGATGCCGGTGGTTGCCGCGAAGGAAAGCCTCGTGAGCAGCCCGGTGTCGAACCCGAAGCCGATCGCCAGCACGCTTGCCAGCACCGCGACGCCGACGCCCCGGCGGACGCGCTCGCCGAGACCCAGCGCGCGCTTCATCGCCGCCAAGACCTTGCCACCGACCAGCACGGCGAGCGCGAGCGAGGTCGCTGCTCCTGCCGCATAGGCGGCCAAAAGGAGGACCGTTCCGGCATTGGCGCCGTGCAAGGCGGCGCCGGTCAGCACGAGGCCGAGGATCGGGCCCGCGCAAGGCGCCCAGAGCAGTCCAGTCGCGACGCCGAGCAGGGAGCCGCCGATGGATTGCGGTCCGGCGGTGTTGCCATCGGACAGCCGCTGTCCGAGCGCGACGAGGGGCCGATGGAAAAATTCCGCTGCCCGGGTCGAGATCAGGGTTACGCCGAAGACGCCCAGCAGCAGGAGCGCCATGTAGCGCCCGGCTTCGTTGGCTTGCACCACCCAGCTGCCTCCGATTGCGGCGAGGCTGGCGACGGCCGCAAAGGTCAAGGCCATCGCGAGCAGCATCGGCAATGCACTTCGCCGGAAAGGGGGGCCGGAGCGGGAGAAGACGAGGGGAAGGATCGGAAGGATACAGGGGCTGAGGATGGTCAGCACGCCGGCAAGATAGGAGGCGACGAACAAGGTCATGGCAGGTCCTCTTGAAGGCGGGACCGCTGCTTGTCGCGCTCGCCGCCGCTATGCCTGCACTTGAACCCTCAACGTATCCTCATTGTTTTTTCCGCGGGCCGGTTTGTAACCCTGTGTAGTCCGCAGCCGGCGCGGCCCAGTTAACTGTCTCCGCCGAGGCGACAGAGGCCTCGGCCTCCTCTGTGGCTTCGATGGTGCGCTTGGCATGCTCGTAGAAGCGCGCGCCCGCATCTGTCACCTGCACAGAACGTGTCGTCCGGTAGCCGAAAGCCCGGCCCGCAGGGTAGCGCCTTGTTTTTCTTCTCTTCCGGCAGTATGTATATCCCGTCTGCATATCACAAAGAGGAGGTGAGCCATGACCAGCTCGACCGTGTTCACCAGCAACCGCAGCCAGGCCGTTCGGCTCCCCAAGGCTGTCGCCTTTCCTGAGAACGTGCATCAGGTCGATATTCTCAAGATCGGCCGCAGCCGCCTCGTTGTGCCCAAGGGCAAGAGGTGGGACGATCTATTCGAGAATGGACCACGCGTGAGCGAGGACTTCATGAGCGAGCACAAGCAGCCGGCAGCGGAAGAGCGTGAAGCCTTCTGATGCTCACCTATATGCTCGACACCAATATCTGCATCTATGTGATGAAGACCTATCCGCCCGCAGTCCAAGAGAAATTCAACATGGTGGCGGAGCAGCTTTGCATATCAAGCRTCACGCTTGGCGAATTGCATTATGGCGCGGAGAAATCAGCCCGGCGCACCGAGAACCTGATGGCCATTGAGCATTTCGTGGCGCGGCTAGAGGTTTTACCGTTCGGGGACAAGGCGGCTGCGCACTATGGACAGGTGCGGGCCGAACTGGAGCGCGCGGGAACGCCATGCGGTCCCCACGACATGCAGATCGGCGGGCATGCGCGCAGCGAGGGCCTGGTCGTGGTGACGAACAATATGCGCGAGTTCGCGCGGATGCCGGGTGTGCGGGCAGAGAATTGGCTATGACCAGCTCCGATACAGCGAAAGACTGCCGGACGCGGCTGACGCTCGATTCTGTGGGCTTCGATGCGCTGGTGCGTGTAGGCCGCCGGGTGATCTTCCAAGCGGCCGCTCATGCCCAGCGCACCGTCACTTACCTTCATGACCTGCAGCCACGGAAGGACCGACAGGCAGCGGCATGARCATCCTCGGCCCGGCTGTCGTCTTGCCTTGCGTCTACCGGACCGGGAGGGTCGGCATCTCTCCCTGGCCGGCATACCAGATCCAGCTATCCATCTCGGGCCGAGAAGCGATCATCTCCTCGAGCGCGGCTTCATAGGCGTCGTCGGCGCTCGCGGGCACGACGAAGAGGGCAAGCGGGCGTGGCCGGTGCTGCATCAGCAGTGCTGCTGCGATCGGCTGATCGGCGGGCGAGGCATAACGCAGGCCCTTGATGCTCTGCTCGCGGAGCTTGGCCAATGTCTCGACGAGGCGCAGCTCCTGGGCGGATTCATAGGGGATCCAGTTCTCCGCGACGACCATCAGCGCGATCTCCTCGATGATCGCGAGGCCGGCAGCGTTCAACCCGAAGGTCGCGACCGTAATCAGATGCGAGGTATCGTTCGCCGCCCACAGCGCGAGCTCGGCCTCGAACCGAGCCTGCACGCGCGTCCAGGCGCGCTCGTCGAGCAGGATCGGAAAACCGGGCCAATGCTTGACCACCAGCCGGTGGCCGCCGCGCGCCGCCTGGAATTCCTTGACCTCCCCGACCAGCACCATGAGCTTCCGCGGGCCAGCCTTCTGCGGCTGAATCCCGCTCAGCGCGATGGCGCGTCGTTGCTCGATCGCGTCCTTGTTCTCCGCGCGGAAGGGTTCCGGGACCAACAGAACTTCGCTCAGCGGTGCACCCCTTACCAGCATGGTCTTCGCCGCCTCGATCAGGTGCCAGCGGATATTCCACCAGTGGCGCTTGCCGGCCCAGGCCGAGGTCCACTTGGTCAGGCCAGCCTCGTTCCAGAGCAGATGCAGCAACCCGCGCAGCGATAGCCGGCGCCCCTCGCTCTTCACCGACGTCGATTCCGACCCACCCGGCGTCGGCGCGGCCCGGCTGCCGGTTCGCGTCAGGCTGAACTCCAGCCGCAACGCGGCCATCCCGCTYGCGGGATCGAGCCGGATCGCGCTGCCCATCAGCGGGCCGAGGCCCGAGAGATCGAGCGGCGGCTCATAGGAGTCGCAGGCCGGGTCGTGCTGGCCGCCCGAGAGCGGCATGCGCTTGACGACGAATTGCTCGCCTATCGCCGCGACATACATCGGGATGCCGGGCTCGCGGCACAGACACAGCGGGCGCATCCGATCGCGATAGGCCGCCGCGATAGCYGTTGGCAGCGTCGGATCRTTCTCGTTCAGAACGGCGCCTGCGATCTCGAACCGGCGCATCCATCTCCTCCTCGCTTGCCGTCGAAGTTTCGCCCGACCGGACCGGCGCCGCAACCC
>NZ_JBFRDQ010000109.1:0-13469 GCF_052113865.1 Allobosea sp. TAB14
AGACCGGCGCGCGGCTGCGGCATGAGCGGATCAAGCTCTCCGTGCAGCAGGTCGACGTCTTCGACGGCCCCCTGCTGGCCGCCGCCATCGAGGAATTGCCTGCGACGATCGACGGTCTTGCCGTGGTGGCGCTCGATCATCCCGCCGTCGTCGAGGCGATCAACAATCTGGTTGCGGCCGGCGTCACGGTGCTGACGCTGGTCTCCGATCTGCCGTCGAGCCGGCGCAGCCATTTCGTCGGGATCGACAATGTCGCGGCCGGGCGCACCGCCGCCAATCTGATCGGCCGTTTCGTGCATGGATCGGGCAAGGTCGGGCTGATCGCCGGCTCGCTGGCGCTGCGCGACCATATCGAGCGGCAATATGGCTTCGAGCAGGTCATCGCCCGCGAATATCCGAATCTGCAGGTGCTGCCGCTGCGCGAAGGGCGAGACGACAACAGTCGCGTCGAAAGCGCCGCCCGCGCCCTGCTGGCCGACCATCCCGATCTCGTCGCGATCTACAGCGCTGGCGGCGGCCAGTCCGGCGTCGTCGCCGCGCTTGAAGCCTCAGGCCGGGCGCGGGAGGTCGTCTTCATCGCCCATGAATTGACGCCTCTTGCACGGCGCCATCTGGTGCGCGGCACCATCGACGCGATCATCAACCAGGATGCCGGCCACATGGCCCGCAGCGTCGCGCGCGTGCTGCAATCGGCCCGCGAAGGCGCGCCGATCGTGCCGGGGCAGGAGCGAATCCGCATTGACGTGTTTTTGCGAGACAACTTGCCTTGAGCATGGCAATCTGAGGTACGCACCGCAGAACCGGCGACAAGACCGAGAGGCGGGCAGACGATGGACGGCTGAGCGGAACGGCAGTTTCCGAAAGGCCGACGGGAGGAGACGAGGGATGAAAACGATCAAGGGACCGGCGATTTTTCTCGCCCAGTTCGCGGGCGACGCCGCTCCGTTCGACTCGTTCGAGGCGATCTGCGCCTGGGCCGGATCGCTCGGCTATGAGGGCGTGCAGATCCCGAGCTGGGACGGGCGCCTCTTCGATCTGAAGAAGGCTTCGGACTCCAGGGACTATTGCGACGAGATCGCCGGCATCGCCCGCTCCCACGGCTTGGCCATCACCGAGCTTTCGACCCATCTGCAGGGCCAGCTCGTCGCCGCTCATCCGGTCTATGACGAGATGCTCGACGGTTTCGCGGCCCCGGAGGTGCGCGGCAATCCCAAGGTGCGGCAGGCCTGGGCGGTCGACCAGTTGAAGCGCGCCGCCCGCGCCTCGCGCCATCTCGGCCTCGACGCCCATGCGACCTTCTCCGGCGCGCTCGCCTGGCCCTTCCTCTACCCCTTCCCGCAGCGCCCGGCCGGGCTGATCGAGACCGCCTTCGCCGAACTCGGCAAGCGCTGGCGGCCGATCCTCGACGTCTTCGACGAGAACGGCGTCGATGCCTGCTTCGAACTGCATCCAGGCGAGGACCTGTTCGACGGCACGACTTTCGAGATGTTCCTCGACCATGTCGGGCAACATCCCCGCGCCAACATCCTCTACGACCCCAGCCATTTCGTGCTGCAGCAGCTCGACTATCTCGCCTTCATCGATATCTACCGCGAGCGCATCAAGGCCTTCCACGTGAAGGATGCCGAGTTCAACCCGACCGGCCGTCAGGGCGTCTATTCCGGCTATGCCAACTGGGTCGACCGGGCCGGGCGCTTCCGCTCGCTCGGTGACGGGCAGGTCGATTTCGGGTCGATCTTCTCGAAGATGGCGGCGAACGACTTCGCCGGCTGGGCCGTGCTCGAATGGGAATGCGCGCTGAAGCACCCGGAGGACGGCGCGCGCGAGGGTTCGGAGTTCATCCGCAGCCACATCATCCGCGTCACCGAGCGCGCCTTCGACGATTTCGCCGGCGCCGGCACCGACGAGGCCGCTAATCGCCGCCTGCTGGGCATCGGCTGAGGAGGCGCGCATGGTTATCGAAGCAAGCAGGCAGACGGGCTTCGGCCACCGCATCCGCCTCGGCATGGTCGGCGGCGGGCAGGGCGCCTTCATCGGCGGGGTGCATCGCATTGCAGCCCGGCTCGACGACCGCTACGAGCTGGTTGCCGGGGCGCTCTCCTCGGAGCCCGCACGGGCGAAGGCTTCGGCGCGCGAGCTCGGCCTCGCGGAAGACCGCGCCTATGGTTCCTATGAGGAGATGGCCAAGGCCGAGGCCGAGCGGCCGGACGGCATCGAGGCCGTCTCGATCGTCACGCCCAATCACATGCATGCGCCGGTTGCGCGTGCCTTCCTGAAGGCCGGCATCCACGTCATCTGCGACAAGCCACTGACGACGACGCTGGCGGAGGCGCGCGATCTCGTCGCCCTCGTGCGCGAGAGCGGCAGGCTCTTCATTGTCACGCATAACTACACCGGCTATCCGCTGGTGCGGCAGGCCCGCGCGCTGGTCGCGAGCGGCGCGCTCGGCACGCTCCGTCTGGTCCAGGTCGAATACGCCCAGGACTGGCTGACCGAGAAGACCGAGGCGACCGGCCAGAAGCAGGCCGCCTGGCGCACCGATCCGAAACAGGCCGGCGCGGGCGGTGCGCTCGGCGATATCGGCACCCACGCTTATAATCTCGCGAGCTTCGTCACCGGCCTGAAGCTCAAGGAGCTCTGCGCGGAGCTGACGAGCTTCGTCGAGGGGCGCGCGCTCGATGACGATGTCCAGATCCTCTTGCGCTTCGAGGGCGGCGCCAAGGGCGCGCTCTGGGCGAGCCAGGTCGCGCCCGGCAACGAGAACGGGCTGAAGCTGCGCGTCTATGGCAGCAAGGGCGGCCTCGAATGGGCGCAGGAGAACCCGAACCAGCTCTGGTTCACGCCCTTTGGCGAGCCCAAGCGCCTGCTGACGCGCGGCGGCGCCGGCGCCCTCTCCGAAGCCGCGCGGGTGACGCGTATCCCGAGCGGCCACCCCGAGGGCTATCTCGAAGGCTTCGCGACGATCTACAGCGAGGCGGCCGACGCGATCATCGCCGCGCGTGGCGGCGCCAAGCCCGATCCGGCCGTGACCTATCCGACGGTCGAGGACGGGCTTGCCGGCATGGCCTTCATCGAGGCGGCGGTCGCTTCCTCCAGGGCGGGCGGGCGATGGACGAGCCTCTGATCCATCACGGCGGCGCACCTCCGGGCGCCAGCCCGCCCGTGCTGGCGGCGCGCGGCGTCGCCAAGGCCTTCGGCCCGGTCGAGGTGCTGACCGATGTCGGGCTCGCGCTGGCGGCCGGCGAGGTCCATGCCGTCATCGGCGAAAACGGAGCCGGCAAATCGACGCTGATGAAGCTGATCTCCGGCCATCTCGCGCCGACGCGCGGGGCGATCGAGATCGACGGCGAGGTCGTGCATTTCGCCGGCCCCGTCGATGCCGAGAGCCGCGGCATCGTGCTGGTGCATCAGGAAATCCTGCTCGCGCCGCATCTCACCGTGGCTCAGAACATCTTTCTCGGCCGCGAGTTGAAGCGCGGCCTGATGGTCGACGACCGCGCCATGAATGCGCAGGCCGCCACGGCGCTGCGCCAGCTCGGCGTCGAGATCGACCCGAGGGCGCTGGTGTCCCGCCTCTCCATTGCCCGGCGCCAGCTCGTTCAGATCGCCCGCGCCTTGGCTGTGCCGCACCGCGTCGTCATCTTCGACGAGCCGACGGCGTCGTTGACCCCCATCGAGACCGAGGCGCTGCTCAAAGTCATCCGCGCTCTGAAGGCGCGCGGCGTCGCCATCCTCTACATCTCCCATCGCCTGCCCGAGGTCGCCGCCATCGCCGACCGCATCACCGTGCTGCGCGACGGCCGGCTGATCGCGACGCGCGACGCGGACACCCTCTCGCCCGTCGAGATGGCCCGGTTAATGGTCGGGCGCGACATGGCGCAGCTCTATCCCCAGCGCAGCGAGGCGCCGCCCGGCGCTATCGCCCTGGAGGTTCGCGATCTCTCCGTGCCCGGCTTCGCGGCCGATATCTCCTTTACCTTGCGCAAGGGTGAGATCCTCGGCTTCGCCGGGTTGATCGGCGCCGGCCGCACCGAGCTGATCGAGGGCGTCACCGGCTTGCGTCCCGCCCATGGCGCGGTCTCGGTTGAAGGCAGGCCGATCCGCCTGGGATCGGTGCGCGAGAGCATGCGGGCCGGAATCGTCTATCTGAGCGAGGACCGGAAGGGAAAGGGCCTGCTGCTCGGCCAGAACCTGCGGGTCAACCTGACGCTCGCGGCGCTGCGCCGCTTCCTGCGCCATGGCTTCATCGACCGGCAGGCCGAAGAGCGCGAGCTCGACGCCGCCATCGGTGCCTTCGATATCCGGGCGAGGCGCAAGGAGATGCTCGCCGGCCAGCTCTCGGGCGGCAACCAGCAGAAGCTCCTGCTCGCCAAGATGATGCTGCTCGCGCCCGAGATCGTGATCATCGACGAGCCGACGCGCGGCATCGACATCGGCACCAAGCAGCAGATCTATCGCTTCATCGCGAAGCTGGCGGCGGAGGGGAAGGCGGTCATCGTCATCTCCTCGGAGATGCAGGAATTGATCGGCATCTGCCACCGCATCCTGGTGATGCGCGCCGGCCGCCTCGTTGGCGAGGTCGCGGGCGAGGCGATGACCGAGGACGAAATCGTCGTCCATGCCACCGGCGTCAGCGCCATGGCGGGTGACGCATCCATGAGGGCAGCCCAGCCATGACCGACGAAGCCCGGCCACTCGACCTCGACAAGGATGGCGGCCGCAGCGGCCTGGCCCGATTCTTCGGCGAGATCGACATGGCGGCGGTCGCGCCCTTCATCGCGCTCGCAGCGCTGTTCCTGCTCGGCGCGCTGCTCAACCCGAATTTCCTCACCACCAACAACCTGATGAACGTGCTGACGCGCTCCTCCTTCATCGCGATCATCGCGGTGGGCGCGACCTTCGTGATCTCGGCCGGCGGGCTCGATCTCTCCGTCGGCTCGTCGGCGGCGCTGGTCGCCGGCATCATGATCCTGTTCCTGAACGGCGGCGGGCTCGATGGTGGCACGCTGCTGATCGGCGCGGCGATGGGCGTCGCGATCCTCGTCGGTGGCCTGGCGGGCTTCGCCAACGGCGCGGTGACGGTGCTCGGGCGGATAGAACCCTTCATCGTCACGCTCGGCACCATGGCGATCTTCCGCTCGGTCACGACCTGGCTCGCCGATGGCGGCTCGATCGCGATCAAGTCCTCGGAGGTCCGCGGGCTGCTGCGGCCGATCTATACCGGCACGGTCTTCGGCCTGCCCGTGCCGGTCCTGATCACGGCGGTGGTCGGGCTCGTCGGCGCCTTCATCCTCTACCGCACGGCCTTCGGCCGCCATGTCATCGCGGTCGGCTCGAACGAGGATGTCGCGCGCTATTCCGGCGTCCATGTCGGGCGGGTGCGGGCGCTGACCTATGTCATCCAGGGCGTCTGCGTCGCCATCGCGGTCATCGTCTACGTGCCGCGGCTGGGGGCGGCGACGGCGACGACCGGCCTGCTCTGGGAATTGCAGGCGATCACGGCGGTCGTCATCGGCGGCACGGCGCTGCGCGGCGGCGTCGGCCGGATCTGGGGCACAATCTGCGGCGCCTTCATGCTCGAGGTCGTCGGCAACATCATGGTGCTGTCGAGCCTGGTCAGCGAATATCTGATCGGCGCCGTGCAGGGTGTGATCATCGTCATCGCCATGCTCGTCCAGAAATCGCTGATGCGGAGGAGCTGACGCCCGCATTCCGATACGGCCGGCGGCACAGGGCTCCCGCCGGTTCCGATCCAAAGGCCCGAACCCGATAACCACAAGAAGCAAGGGAGTGAGACAATGCGCAGGATCATGATGGGCCTCGCGGCCGCCGCTCTGACGGCGACGCTTGCCCAGGCACAGCAGAAGAACGTCACCATCGCGGTGTCGATTCCGGCCGCCGACCATGGCTGGACCGGCGGCGTGGTCTATCACGCCGAGCGCGCCGCCAAGATCCTCCAGGCCAATCATCCCGGCCTCAAGATCATCGTGAAGACCTCGCCGAACGGCGCCTCCCAGGCCAATGCGCTGGAAGACCTGACGACGCAGAAGATCGACGCGCTCGTCACCCTGCCGCACAATTCCGACGAGCTCACCGACCCGATCCGGGCGGTGAAGAAGAAGGGTGTCTTCGTCACGGTGGTCGACAGGGCGCTGACGGATCCGACGATCCAGGACCTCTATGTCGCCGGCAACAATCCCGAGCTCGGCCGCGTCGCCGGCCTCTATCTCAAGGAAAAGCTCGGCAAGGGCGACATCGTCGTCATCCGCGGCCTGCCGATCGTCATCGACGAAGAACGCCAGAAGGGTTTTGACGCAGCCATCGCCGGCAGCGGTATCAAGGTGCTGGAGAAGCAGTTCGGCAACTGGTCGCGCGACGACGCCTTCAAGGTGATGCAGGACTACCTGACGAAGTATCCGAAGATCGACGCCGTCTGGTGCCAGGACGACGACATGGCGGTCGGCGTGCTCGAGGCGATCTCCCAGGCCAAGCGCACCGACGTCAAGATGGTCATCGGCGGCGCCGGCATGAAGGAGATGATCAAGCGCGTCGCCGACGGCGACAAGATGATCCCCGTCAACGTGCTCTACCCGCCGGCGATGATCGCGACGGCACTCGAGCTCACCGTCGCGAATTTCTACGACAAGGTGCCGGTGCGCGGCCGCTACATCCTGGACGCGACGCTCGTCACCAAGGAGAATGCCAGCGAGTTCTATTTCCCCGATTCGCCGTTCTGAGCGCAGATCGGAGCGGCGGATGACCGGGAGGGGTCCTCCCGGGCAAGCTGCGATGCGGCATGAGGGCTCCGGAGCAGAGGCGCTCCGGAGCCCTTTTGCTTTTGAGATTGCATCGATTTCACACGGGAACCGCACTGTCATCCCGGGATTGACCCGGGATCCATGCCGGAACGCCACCGATCCAGGCTGGATGTCAGATCGCCTCGGCACCGAGCTTCGCCAGCCAATGGCCGAGCCGTTCCTTGAGAAGGCGGTCGCGCACATAGGCGAGGCTCTCCTCGTCGAGCCGCTCCAGCTCCTCCAGCCGGAAGGCCTCCGGCCCATGCGCGTCCCAGGCGGCCTGCAGCCCGCGATGGGTATGGCTGCGGTGGCGCAAGGTGAAGCGCAGCCGGTTCTCGATGCTGCCGAGATCGGTCGCGCGGCCGACCCAGCGCTGGCCGCTCGGCTCGCAGCGCAGCAGATAGATGCCCGCCGCCGTCTTGCGTTCCTTGTAGGCGGCAACGGCCGCCTTCTTCTCTTCACTGCGCATGGCCGACCTCGTCGAGGGATCGGGATGCGTAATATAACCCGGACGTTAATAGGGCAAGAAATTTATCCGGGTATATTATCGGCAACGCCGCCGCTTGATCCTCGGCTCCGCTCGTCCGAAGGTTGACCGATGAGCGAGAGCGAACCTGTCCTTCTCTTCGGCGACCTGTCCGGCAAGACCGCGCTCGTGACCGGAGCTTCCGGCGGTCTCGGCCTTCATTTTGCGCGGCTGCTCGCGCGCTATGGTGTCGCCGTGATGCTGGCGGCCCGGCGCAAGGCTGCCCTCGACTGTGCCTGCGCGGAGATCGCCGATGCCGGCGGGGAGGCGCAGGGCCTCGCGCTCGACGTCGCCGATGCGCGCTCCGTCCGGGCGGCGCTGGAAGGCCATTCCTTCGACATCCTGATCAACAATGCCGGAATCAGTGGCGCCGCGCCGGCCGCCGAACTGGGCGAGGAGGAATGGGACCGCGTCCTCGACACCAATCTCAAGGGCGTCTTCCTGGTGGCGCAGGCGGTCGCGCGCGGCATGCGCGCCTCCGGCCGGGGCGGGGCGATCGTGAACATCGCCTCGATCCTCGGCCATCGCGTCGCCGGCGGCGTCAGTGCCTATGCCGCCTCCAAGGCGGGCGTGATCCAGCTCACCAGGGCGCTGGCATTGGAATGGGCCCGTGACGGCATCCGGGTCAATGCGCTCTGCCCCGGCTATATCGAGACCGACATCAATCGCGATTTCTTCGCCAGCGAGCCCGGCCAGAACCTGATCCGCCGCATCCCGCAGCGGCGATTGGGYCGGCCCGAGGAGCTCGACGGGGCGCTGCTCCTGCTCGCCTCGCAAGCCGGCAGCTACATCACCGGCTCGACCGTGGAGGTCGATGGCGGCCACCTCGTCTCGTCGCTTTGACGGCGTCCTAATACTTGATCACGCCACGGCGCCGGAAGGCGTCTTCGACCTGTCGGGTGGCCGGGCGACCTCTTGAGCCTCGGCGCTCCGCGCCGGTCAGGGCGATTCCGGCGCGGTCCGGTTCGGAAGCTGGGACAACACGCCCATGATGGGCCGCAGATGCTGCTCGAGGATGCCGAGCGCCTTCGCCTCGTCATACTCGCTCAGCGCCTCGATGAGCGCGTGATGTTCCTTGCGGATGCGTGCGATCCGGCTCGGATCCGTGCTGATCGCCGTCATCGCGACGCGCTGCTGGCGCGCTCCGAGCGACTGGTAGAGCTCGGACAGCACGACATTGCCGACAGCGGCGACCATGGCGAAATGGAAGTCCCGGTTGAGCTCGATCCGGCCGAAATAGTCGCCCTCCGGCCGCTCGTCGAGCTGCGCGAGGATGGTGCTCATTTCGGCGGGCAGCGGGATTTCCTCACGGCAGATCCGGCTGATGGCGTGGCTCTCGATCATCCGCCGGGCTTCGTAGAGATCGATGAGCTCCTGCGCCGTCACCTGCCGCACCAGCGCGCCGCGGCGCGGCAGCAGATCGATGAAGCGTACGGCCTCGAGCCGGTGGAAGGCTTCGCGCACCGGCGTGCGCGAGACGCCCAGCGCCGAGGAGATCTGCTCTTCCTCGACGAAGGAGCCCCCCACGAAGCGGCCGCGCAGGATCTGCTCGCGGACATAGAGATAGACCCGCTCGCGCGTCGGCCGGCCGCGCTCTTCGGCGGGCTCGTCCTGAAGATCGATCATCGCCATGAGCGTATCGTCCCGAAAACCGTATTCCTTTTCGACATGATGCCATGCCGAGTTGGCGGTGGACATCAAAAAATTCGCCACGTATACGTGACGCATCAGAAGCGAAGGGCGCGTCCTCTGTGGCGCGCGACTTGCGCCGGGGAACGTTAAACCGTGCACCTGCCGACTGTGATTCATGCTGTTTTGGTCTGTCGGGCGCCGCATTCGAGCGGCTGCCGTCGGCCGGGCACGGCATGGCGATTGCACATCGCGGGCTGACGCGGAGATCAGCAGCACGCGCGCCAGCCAGAGCAGAGGATCAGCCGATGAGCATCTCCCGCCGTTCTCTCTTGGGTGCCGGTCTTGCCGCTCCGGTACTGGTTTCGCCCCTGTTCAGGCAGTCCGCGCAGGCCCAGCGCGCGAACGGCATCATCCGCTACGGCCTTTCCGCCTTTCCGCCCAATCTCCAGCCCTGGGTCTCGACCGGCGCCTCGGCCGGCACGGTCAAGATGCTGATCCATCGCAGCCTCGTCTCCTACGGGCCGGATGGGGAATTGCGCGGCGAACTGGCCGAATCCTGGTCGCGTGACGCCGAGGGGGCCTGGGTCTTCAAGCTCCGCCCGGGCTGCGTCTTCCAGAACGGCGACCCGGTCACCGCCGACGACGTCAAATGGTCGATCGAGCAGATCGCCGGCGAGAAATCGACCGCCTACATGCGCGCCCAGTTCCAGAGCATCGAGCGCGTCGAGATTCCCGATCCGGCGACGGTCCGTCTCGTTACCAAGGAGCCGCTGGTGACGCTGCCGAGCTGGTTCGGCAACTACAACACCTTCATCCTCTCGCGGAAATCGACGGCGAACGAGCCGATCGGCGCCGGCCCCTTCCGGCTGGTCGGGCAGGAGCGCGGSACCTCGCTCGAYCTCGYSGCCTTCGACAAGTTCTACAAGCCGGGTTTYCCSAAGSTSAAGGGCATCAARTTCGTCGTCTATGCCGACGAGAACCTGCGCAACGCGGCGTTGATGTCCGGCGATGTCGACATGATCGAATACGTGCCCTGGCAGTCGATGGCGGCGGTGGAGGCCGATCCGCGCCTCAAGCTCGACAACCAGGAAGGGCCGTTCATGGACGTGCTCTTCAACGGCACCAAGCCGCCCTTCAACGACCCGCGCGTGCGCCGCGCCGTCGCCCATGCCGTGCGCCGCGAGGACATCGTCAAGGCTGCCTTCTTCGGCCGCGGCAAGCCGCTCGAAGGCCTGCCGATCGTCGAGGGTACGCCCTGGTACGACGACAAGCTCGCCCATGGCTGGAACTACGATCCGGCCCGCTCCAAGGCGTTGCTGGCCGAGGCCGGCTTCGCCAACGGCTTCCAGACGACGCTGCTGTCGACCGCCCAGTTCGGCATGCACAAGGACACCGCCGAGATCGTCCAGCAGCATTTGGCAGCGGTCGGCATCCAGTGCGAATTGCAATTGCCGGACTGGTCGACCCGCGTCAGCCGCGGCATGCGCGGCCAGTACGACATGGCGATCCACGGCGTCTCCTCCGACAACAACGATCCGGACGGGCTGACGGTGGTGCTCGACACCACGCTGTCGCCGGCGCATGGCCGCTCCTTCAAGGTCGATGCGCCCCGCACCATCGCGGCCCTCGCGCGCGGCCGGGCCGAGTTCGACCAGGCCAAGCGCGTCGCGATCTACAAGGAGATGCAGGCCGCCGCCTTGGAGGAGGTGCCGCTGGTCGGCCTCGCCTGGCGCCAGCAGGGCTATGGCATGGACAAGAACGTGATGGGCTTCGTCAACCTGCCCGGTGCGCTGACGAACTCCTCCGGCAACATGCTCGAGCAGACCTATTTCGGATGAGCACGGCCTGGCTGACACGGCGGGTCCTGCTGACGCTGGCGATGGCCTGGGTGGTCGCGACCATCGTCTTCCTGGCACTGCACATGGTGCCGGGCGATCCGGCCGAGCTCCTGCTCTCGACCTCGGGCGCGGCGCCCGATCCGGCCTCCGTCGCGGAATTGCGCGAGAAGCTCGGCCTCGACCTGCCGCTGCTCACGCAATACGGGCATTTCCTCGCGGGCCTGCTGCGCGGCGATCTCGGAAACTCCCTCGTCGATGACTACCCCGTGCTGCAGGAGATCGGGCTGCGGCTGCCGCGCACGCTCGAACTGATCCTCGCGGGCACCGTCATCGCCGTCATCTTCGGCGTGCCGGCCGGGGTCTATGCGGCGGTCCATCGCGGTGGGGCCTTCGACCGCGCGGCGTCCTGGATCACGGCGCTGCTGCTCGCCGTGCCGGTCTTCGTCGTCGGTACGCTGCTGGTGCTGCTGCTGGCGCAGACGCTCCGGCTCATGCCGGCGGGCGGCTATGTTCCCTTCGCCCAGGACCCGGCACAGCATCTCAAGCTGCTGACGCTGCCCGCCATCGCGATCGCGAAAGGCCTGGCGGCGGTGCTGTTTCGCATGACGCGCGCGGYGACGCTCGATGCCCTCGCCCATGACTATGTCCGCACCGCCCGCGCCAAGGGGCTGTCGCCCCGCCGCGTCCTCGTGGTGCATGTCCTGCGCAACGCCCTGAACCCGGTCGTCACCGTGCTCGGCCTGCAGATGGGCACGCTGCTCGGCGGTACCGTGCTGGTCGAATATGTCTTCAACTGGCCGGGCCTCTCCACGCCGCTGCTGCGGGCGGTCGAGGGGCGCGACTATCCGATGGTCGTCGGCATCATCCTGACGATCTCCGTGCTGTTCCTGCTGATCAACCTCGCCGTCGAGCYCCTCCATGCGGCGATCGACCCGCGGGTGCAGGCATGAGGCTCGCACGCGCCAAGGGCCTGAGGCGCCTCATCCTGCCCGCCGGCGTCGTCGGCCTGATCGTGCTCGTCGCGCTCGCCGCCCCGCTCCTGCCGCTGCCGGACCCGATCCGGCAGGATGTCGCCCAGCGCCTCGCCGGCCCGATGTCGGGCTCCTGGCTGGGCCGGGACGAGTTCGGCCGCGACGTGCTCTCGCGCTTGATCTGGGGCGCGCGCACCAGCCTCTCCGTCGCCTTCGCCTCGGCTGTTGTCGCCGGCCTCTTCGGGGTCACGCTCGGCCTGATCGGCGGCTGGACCCGGAGCTGGGGCGCCTTCCTGACCGTGCGCAGCGTCGAGATCATCATGTGCTTTCCGCCGGTGCTGCTGGCGCTGCTGGTGGTCACGCTGCTCGGGCCGGGCGCAGGCACGCTGCTGCTCGTRCTCTCGGTGCTCTACGTGCCGGGCTTCGCCCGCGTGACCTATGCCGAGGTGCTGGCAGTGAAGGGCCGCGACTATGTCGAGGCGACGCGCGCGCTCGGCGCCACCTCCACGCATCTGCTGTTCCGCACCGTGCTGCCGAACATTGCCGGCCCGCTGCTGGTGCAGTTCTCGCTGGCGGTCGCGGCGGCGGTGGTGATCGAGAGCGGCCTGTCCTTCCTGGGCCTCGGCGTCGTGCCGCCATCGCCCTCCTGGGGTCTGATGATCCGCGGCGCGCGGGCGACGATGGAGCAGGCCCCGCTGCTGCTGCTCTGGCCCTGCGCCGCGCTGACGCTGACCATCCTCGCCATGAACCTGCTTTGCGACGCCTTGCGCGATCTGCTCGATCCGCGCACGGCGGAGCACTGATCTCACCGCTCTATCAAGATCAAGCCTGAAGGAAGGACGAAGCCATGGCCGCCAAGACAGATCCCCTCGTTCACATGGGGACGATCACGGGCGGGGAGGCCCGCCAGATTCTCGAAGMGAACCCSGTCATCCTGCTGCCGATGGGCAGCCATGAGGATCAGGGCCCGCACGCRCCGATGGGYGACTATCTYCTCGCCGAGAAGATCGCCGAGCTYGCSGCCATCCGCGCCACCAAGGCCGGCACGCGCACGCTGGTGGCGCCCGTCCTGCCCTTCGGTGGGGCAGACTGGTTCGGCGCCATGACCGGCGGCATCGCCATCTCGCAGGCGACGCTGACACAGGTCATCGCCGAGATGGTCGAGTCGCTGCATCGCAACGGCCTGACGCGGATCATCGTCATCAACGGCCATGGCGGCAATGTCGGGCCGATCGCCGAGGTCGCGCGCGAGCTCTATCTGCGCGAGCAGATCGTGCTGCCGAGCCTTTATCTCTGGCGCATCGSCTACGGCCTCCTGCCCGGCATCCTCGGCGGCGCCGACAAGGCGGCGGCGGTCGCCGGACACGGCTCCGATCCGCTGACCTCGATCGGCCTGCACCTCTTCCCCGAGCTGATCCGCAAGGACCTGATCCCGGAGGGCAAGCCGCTGAAGAAGGACCCGATTCTCGATCTGCAGTTCACCGGCCTCGGCACAGCGAGCTTCGAGGGCCATGAGGTCGCGATGCCCAACGAATACGATGAGGTCTACAATCTCGGCGTGGCCAAGGGCGATCCGCGCCTGTGCTCGGCCGAGACGGGCGCTGCCCTCACCGAGAAGCTGACCGATATCTGCGCCCGTTTCATCGCGCATTTCGCCAGCAAGGTCTCGGCCTGACGATTCCGCCTGCCGCGGTCGCCCGCGGCA
>NZ_JBFRDQ010000110.1:0-20374 GCF_052113865.1 Allobosea sp. TAB14
GGTCTGCGGTCGTCACGCACCATCTCTCGCTCAGCCCGTTCCGGCGCATCGTCAAGGACTACGAGCTGATCTGCGAGAGCTACTATGCCGCGATCCGCACCCAGACGCCCGAGCAGATCGAGGCGATCGACATGGGCCGCCGCGGCCTTCACGACGAGGCGGCGGCCATCCTCGTCGACCGGCTGTCGAACAAGGTGGAGATCGACTTCGATACCGCCCGGCGCCTGTTCACGCTGATCTATGCGCTGCACTGGAAAGGCTGACGCGCTTGGAGCAGAAAGCATTTTCGAGCGAAGTGGCTACCGGTTCGCCTGAAGAAAATGCGCCGAATGCATGGACCGCTCCGCGTAAGGTCCAGAGCGTGCTCTTCATGTGCGCGATGAATGCCGTGCGCTCGCCGATGGCGGAAGCCCTGGCCAAGCATTTCTTCGGCAAGTCGATCTACGTCCAGTCGGCCGGCGCGCGGAAGGGAGAGGTCGATGGCTTCGCCCGGGAGGTTCTCGACGAGATCGGCATCGATCTCAGCCGCCACAAGCCGAAATCGGTGGAGGAGCTGGAGGAGTGGGAAGGTCTGAACTTCGACCTCATCGTCTCGCTCTCGCCGGAGGCTCACCACAGGGCTCTGGAGCTGACCCGGACGCTGGCGGCCGAGGTCGAATATTGGCCGACCATGGACCCCACCCTCGTCCAGGGCTCGCGCGAGCAGAAACTCGMCGCCTATCGTGACCTGCGTGACGGATTGACCCGGCGCATCAAGGAGAGGCTCAGGAGCTGAGGGCGTTACCGCACCAGCACCGCCCCGCCGCAGCGCACGCCCGTCACCCAGCTATCGGCCTGGCCGAGCCCGATGCCGAGCGTGCCGAGAACGCCGTTGAGCAACTGGTCGAGCGGCGTCACGGCCTTGCTGACGATGCCGCTGACCAGCCCGTCGAGCCCGGGCAGGCCGATGCCCAGGCCCAGCGCCTCGACCCGTAATTCGAGATCGCCGACGAGGCGGCCGAGCAGCGTCGCGACGAAATCCTGGGTCGAGGTCGTCTTCTTGTCGCCGCGCAGGATCTCGGCATAGCTGAAGGTGACCGGCGTGTCGGCCAGGTTCGTCATCGTGACATGGGCGCGGGCGCTGACCTTGGCGAGACCGGCGACATTGACCAGCGTCGCGGCCGGCGGGTTGGGCGCGGTGCTGAAATTGTTGAACTCGGTCATCGAGACCTGCCCGATCCAGGCATCGACCAGCGCCGGCCTCACCCCCAGCGTCACGCGCGAGGTCGAGACGTCGCCGGGCGAGCACTGCACCGCGTTGAGCTTCGCGGTCGCGGCGGCGAGTTCCAGATAGACCGGCAGCCGCACGAGCGAGGCGGCGCCCGAGCCGATGAGGTCGACGGTCAGCAGCAGGCGGGTCTGCGCCGTATGGACGCTCGATCCCGTCCGGCCGACCCGGACCATCGGGCTGCCGACCGGCCGCTCGCCGATGCCGAGCTTGAGGTTGATCGCGGCGATGCCCGGCAGGTTGAGCGCAAGCCCGACATCGATCTGCCGCTTGCCGTTTGCGATCTGCGCCACGGCCGAGACGATGTCGAGCGCCGAGACGGACGCTGCGAGCGGCTTCGGACCCGAAGCGGGCCGGTCGCCGGCCGGGCCGAAGGAGACGAGCTGGGACAGATCGACGGGAAGCCCGCTGGCGGCGACCGAGGCGAGCTTGCCCAGCGCGGCGGTGGCGGTGCCGCTGCGTGCGTCATTGTCGCGCGAGGCGTCGACGATCGCGGAGAGCACGTCGCCGAGCCGCGCATTGGCCTTCAGCACGTCGTCATAGCTGGCCGCGGTGAGGTTGAGCCGCGTCGCCAGATGCTTCGAGAAATCGAAGAGATCGACCCGCGCCTTGATCAGCGCTTCGTAGTCCATCACCGACAGCGAGACGCCGCCGCCGAGCAGGCTGCTCAGCAGGCCGTTGAGCAAGCCGCCCTCGAGCTTGACGAGGCGCGAGCCGATCGCGAAGGACGCCTGCGCATCCTGATAGGCGATGGCGCTGCTGCCGATCGGGACCTCCCCCGTATCGAGGCTCGCCTGGATCGGCGCCAGCTTGGCGCCGGGCTCCGGCTTCRTCGTGGTGGAGGCGGCCAAGGCGCGCCCGAGCAACAGCGGCGTCGTCATCCGCATGTCGATTCTGACGGCGTTCGCCGTGGCGGCCGGCCCCGACACGAAGCGGTCTTCGGCAGCCTTGGCCGGGTCGGGGGTATAGACGCCCGGCTGGATGGCCCGGATGTTGCCGTTCTGGAAGCCGTTCTGCGTCACGCTCGCCTGTGCGGCTGCCTGCGCCCGGGGGATGTCGCTCGCCGCGGCCAGCGCCGCGAGGTCGTTTGCGGTCTGCAGCCTGCGCTTTTCGTAGAAGAAGCTGCCGACATCCACCGCCATCGCCCCGAAGCCCAGCAGGGCGACCAGCGAGAAGGCGAAGAGGATGGCGGTGGCACCGYGCTCGTCGCTTGCGAAACTCCGGAACTTGCGCATATCGAGGCCTCCCCAGCCCGAAATGACGAATTCAGTAGCCGCCGCGCTGCACCACCGCGCGGCGTTCGATCAGTGGGGGCGGCAGCGCTGCCAGCCGGCTGAGCTGGTCGTAGACCGTGCCGCTCATGTCGTAGCTGACCGCGATCTCGAAGCTTTGCTGCTGTGGCCCGGTCTGGCTTGTGCGGACCTTCACCTTCGACGGGTCGATGAAGGCATAGGCCTGGGYGTTGGCCGCGACGTAGTCCTTCGCGATCTGGGCCCTTTCGGTATCGCTCAGCCCCGCCACGGAAGAACGGGCCGCCTCGGCCGCGATCTGTTGAATACTGTGATAGATGCCGAAGACGTAGCCGTAGCCCATGATGCCGAAGAGCAGGATCAGCAGCACCGGCGCGACGAAGGCGAACTCGATGGCGCTCGTCCCGCCTTCGTCCCYTGTCAAACGTTCTAGCGAAGCAGCCATAGAAGAGCTCCAGCAAAGATCGCTCTCATAGGTTGTATTTTTCGCGTTTATGAACCCTTAACAGGCGGATTTAAGCGGGATTTTGCTTGGTGAAAGATTTTGAACTTAAGTAAAATTTTACCGGGTTGCCGTTGCGTGGAGCGTGTTGCTTGCGCCCGGAAATGCCACGCCCATGCCTGCCGTCTGTGCCGCGAAAATCCCCCCGGCCGACGGCCGCAGCCAGGAGCTCACGGCTCCAGCTGCGCTCCTGCTTGCCGCGCTCAGCGTGTTCGTCGGCATCGGCGTTTTCGCGAGCTTGCCCGGCGCTGATGGCCGCGACGAGCCGATCGCCATCGTGTTCCCCTTCTGGATGGCGAGAGACGAAGCGCTGGCGCGCAGTTTCGAGGCGGGCGAGCGCGTGCTGCGAACGGGGCGGCTTGGCTCCATCGTGGTGACGGTTCCGGGCTCCCGCTCGGGAGAATTGCCGCGCGGTGCCTGGTTTTCATTGCGGCTGGCGGGGCTCGCAGGCTGTCTCGACAGTCAATCTTTAGCGGAAGAGCGGCAATGAACTGGTCTCTACGGCTCGTCCGGCGTCGCGTCGGCCTGTCGCTGATCGCATTGGCGCTGCTTCATGTGCCGCTGCTCATGCTCAGCTTCTGGATCCACGGCCAGTCCGGCCTCGCGCCGGTCCTGATCATCGCGATCGCGGCCGCGATCCTGCCGGTTCTCTACCGTGTGGCGGGCATGGCGCTGGTGACGCAGCTGGCCATCGTGGTGGTTCTGATCGGGCAGGTGTCCGCACTGGTCTACAGCTTCGCCGGCCATCCGTGGCAGCCGGACATGCATATGTATTATTTCGCGGTGCTGGCGCTTCTGGCGGGCTTCTGCGACTGGCGGCCGATCATTCTGGGCGCGGCCCTGACCGCGCTGCACCATCTGGTTCTTCAATATGTCCTGCCGGCCGCCGTCTTCTATCAGGGCGGCAACATTCTGCGGGTTCTCCTGCATGCGGTGATCGTGGTCATCGAAACCGCGTTCCTCGCGACCTTCGCGGTTTTCCTGCAGCGCCGGCTCCAGGAGAGCGAGGCGGGCCTCGCCCACGCGCAGGAGGTGGCCGAGCGCGAAAGGCGGGCGACGGAAAAGGAGAAGGCGCTGTCGGAGGAGATGGGGCGCCGCACACAGGCGCTGCAGGCGCTCGTCTCGCGCTTTCGCCACCAGATGGAGCAGGCCATGGCGATGCTCGATCACTCGGCCGAGAACATGAAGGTGAAGGCAAGTGCCCTGACGCAGACCTCCGACCGGGCGCGCGGACAGACCGCGCTGGTCGCCGACGCCGCGGCTGGCACGATGGGGAGCATCGACCAGCTTTCGGCCGCCAGCACCGAGCTCGCGGCCTCGATCGCGGAGATCGGCCGCAATGCCGACGAATCCGCCAACGGCTCCAAATCCACGGCCGAGCTGGCGCGCCATGCCAGCCGCGAGATCCAGGATCTCGCCGGACGCAGCCAGGATGTCGGCGCGGTCGTCGAGATCATCCGCGGCATCGCCTCCCAGACCAGCATGCTCGCCCGCCGGGCGACCTCCGAGATCGCCTATCAGGTACGCCTGTCCTTCGAGGGGGCGCAGCGCAGCGCCGACATCGCGGGTGGCTTCGAGGCCATGACAGTCGAGACGCATGGCGCGGCCGAGAATCTGCAGGAGACGGCCGCCGGTCTCGCGCGGCAGGCCCAGACCATCCGGCAGGATGTCGCGGTCTTCTGCAACAACGTCGCCGCCGCCTGATCCCTACCAGTGACGGCCGGGTCCGACCGGCCCGATCCCGAGCCAGATTCCGAGGCTGGCGGCGATGTCGGCGAAGCTCTCGCGCCGCCCGAGCGGCGTGAGCGGGATGCCCGGGCCGAAGGCGAGGATCGGCACATGCTCGCGGGTATGATCCGTGCCGGGCCAGGTCGGATCATTGCCATGGTCGGCGGTGATCACGGCGATGTCGCCAGGGCGCAGCGCCGCTTCCAGATGGGGCACCAGCCGGTCGAAGGCTTCGAGCGCGGCGGCATAGCCGGGCACGTCGCGGCGATGGYCGAACTCGGTGTCGAAATCGACGAGGTTGACGAAGCAGAAGCCGCCATCGGGCAGCCCGTCCCAGGCTTCGAGCGCCGCCTCGACCATTGCGGCGTTGCCGAAGGGCTTGATCTCCACGCCGGTGGCGCGGTGGGCGAAGATGTCCCCGATCTTGCCGACGGTGACGATGGGCCGCGCCAGCGCCGCGAGCCGGTCGAGGATTGTCTCCTGCGGCGGCGGGATGGCGAAGTCCTTGCGGTTTCCGGTGCGGGTGAAGCCCTCTTCCGGCGAGCCGACAAAGGGCCGGGCGATGACGCGGCCGATCCGGAGTGGGTCGACCAGCGTGCGGACCGTCCTGCACAGAGCGTAGAGCCGGTCGAGCCCGAAATGCTCCTCATGCGCCGCGATCTGCAGCACGGAGTCGACAGAGGTGTAGCAGATCGGCTTGCCCGTCCGGATATGCTCTGCCGCGAGCTCATCGATGATCGCGACGCCGGAGGCATGCCTGTTGCCGAGGATGCCGGGCAGGGAGCCTTCCTTGACGATTCCAGCGACCAGTTCGGCCGGGAAGGAGTTCTCCAGCGCGGTGAAATAGCCCCAGCGGAAGCTCACCGGGCAGCCGGCGATCTCCCAATGGCCGGAGGGGGTGTCCTTGCCCTGGCTGACCTCGACGCCGTAGCCCCAGCGCCCTTGCGGCTGGGCCGGCTTGGCGACGCCGGCGAGCGGGCGGCCCGTCGAGGCCTCGCAGGCATGGGCGAGGCCGAGGCGGAACAGGTTCGGCAGGTTCAGCGGCCCGCTGCGCAGCCCCTCCCGGTCGCCGCGCCCTTCCGCGCAGGCCTGCGCGATATGGCCGAGCGTGTCGGAGCCCGCATCGCCATAAGCGCCCGCGTCCTCGGCTGCGCCGCAGCCGACCGAATCCAGCACGATGAGCAGCRCGCGCGCCATGCTCACTCCCTGACGGCGTCGCCGCCGGCCGGCTCGAGATTGAGCGCGGCGGCGAGCAGCGCCTGCGTATAGGCCTCGCGCGGCCGGGCGAAGACCTCCTCGGCCGGGCCCTCCTCGACGACCTTGCCGTTCTGCATCACGACGAGCCGGTGCGAGAGCGCCCTGACCACTTTGAGATCGTGGCTGATGAAAAGATAGCCCAGCTTGCGCTTCGCCTGCAGCCCGCGCAGCAGATCGACGATCTGCGCCTGCACGGACATGTCGAGCGCCGAGGTCGGCTCGTCCAGCACCACGAATTTGGGATCGAGCGCCATGGCCCGCGCAATCGCGATGCGCTGGCGCTGGCCGCCGGAGAATTCGTGCGGATAGCGGTCCATCGCCGCCGGGTCGAGGCCGACATCGGCGAGTGCCTGCGCTACGATCTCGCGGCGCTGGGCATAGGAGAGGCCCTGCTGCTGTACGCCGAGCCCTTCGGCCACGATCTCGGCCACGGACATGCGCGGCGAGAGCGAGCCATAGGGGTCCTGGAAGACCACCTGCAGGTCCTTGCGCTTGGGGCGAACCTGCTTGCTCGACAGCCCGTCGATGCGGTCGCCGAGGAAGACGATCGGCCCCTCGGAGGAGATGAGCCTGAGGATCGCGAGCCCGAGCGTGGTCTTGCCGGAGCCGGACTCGCCGACGACGCCGAGCGTCTCGCCCTCGCGCACCTTGACGGAAATGCCGTCGACCGCCTTCACATGCCCGGTGACGCGGCGCAGGAAGCCCGACTTGATCGGAAACCAGATCTTCATCGGCCCGGCTTCGAGCAGCGTTGCCGCGTCGGGTGCGATCGGCTCGGGGCGTCCCTTCGGCTCGGCCGCCAGCAGGCGCTTCGTATAGGCGTGCTGCGGGTTGGCGAAGATCTCCGCGACCGGACCTTCCTCGACGACCTTGCCCTTCAGCATCACCACGACGCGATCGGCGATGCGCCTGACGATGCCGAGATCATGGGTGATGAACAGCATGGCCATGCCGAGCCGGCCCTGGAGCTCCTTGAGCAGCTTCAGGATCTGCGCCTGCACGGTGACGTCGAGCGCRGTSGTCGGCTCGTCGGCGATCAGCAGATCGGGCTCGTTGGCGAGCGCCATGGCGATCATCACGCGCTGGCGCTGCCCGCCGGAGAGCTGGTGGGGATAGGCGCCGAGCCGGCTTTCCGCATCGCGGATTCCGACGAGGCTCAGCAGTTCGAGCGTGCGGGCGCGCGCCTTCTCGCCGCGCAGGCCCTTATGCAGTTCGAGGATCTCGCCGATCTGCTTCTCGATGCTGTGCAGCGGGTTGAGCGAGGTCATCGGCTCCTGGAACACCATGGTGATGTCGTTGCCGCGCACCTTGCGCATCGCGTCCTCGTCGGCCGCGATCAGGTCCTGCCCCTTGAACAGCACCTTGCCGGAAGGGTGATGCGCCGCCGGATAGTTCAGGAGCTTCAGGATCGACAGCGCCGAGACCGATTTGCCCGAGCCGGATTCGCCGACGATCGCCAGCGTCTCGCCCTTGGAGACCTGGAAGGAGACATGGTCGACCGCGAGCGTGTCCCTGCCGCCCTGGCGGAAGGCGACGGAGAGCTCTTCGACGGAGAGGAGAGGGGCCGTCATGCGAAGGTCTTCCGCGGGTCGAAGGCGTCGCGGACCGCTTCGCCGATGAAGATCAGCAGCGACAGCATCAGCGCGATCACGGCGAAGCCGGACAAGCCCAGCCAGGGCGCCTGGAGATTGGCCTTGCCCTGCGCCAGCAACTCACCGAGCGAGGGCGAGCCCGGCGGCAGGCCGAAGCCGAGGAAGTCGAGCGAGGTCAGCGTCGTGATCGAGCCGTTCAGGATGAAGGGCAGGAAGGTCAGCGTCGCCACCATCGCGTTGGGCAGGAGGTGGCGGATCATGATCGTGCGGTTGGACAAGCCCAGTGCCCGCGCCGCCCTGACATATTCGAAGTTGCGGGCTCGCAGGAATTCGGCGCGGACGACGCCGACCAGCGAAACCCAGGAGAACAGCAGGAGGATGCCGAGCAGCACGAAGAAGCCCGGCGTGATGATCGCTGCCACGATGATCAGCAGATAGAGCGCCGGTATCGAGGTCCAGATCTCGATCAGGCGCTGGAAGATCAGGTCCGTCCAACCGCCGAAATAGCCTTGCACAGCACCGGCCGCGATGCCGATCACCGAGGAGAAGGCGCAGAGGATCAGCCCGAACAGCACGGAGATGCGGAAACCGTAGATCAATCGCGCGACGACGTCGCGGCCCTGGTCGTCGGTGCCGAGCCAGTTCCATTCGAGGTCGCGGCAGGTCGCCCCGCCATTGCGCTCCGCGATCGGCTTGCATTGCTCGTCCTTGAGCAGCCAGGTCGGCGGGGCCGGGGCAGGGACGGGCAGGTCGAGATTGTTGGTGTTGTAGCTGTAGCGGATCGGCGGCCAGATCGCGAAACCATGCGCCGCGATCTCCTTGGCGATCACCGGATCGCGGTAGTCGGTCGTGGCGAGGAAGCCGCCGAACTTCTCCTCGGGATAGGTCACCGCGACCGGGAACAGCCACTCGCCCTTGTAGCGGACGAGCAACGGCCGGTCGTTGGCGATGAATTCGGCGAAGAGTGACAACACGAACAGTGCCAGGAACAGCCAGAACGACCACCAGCCGCGTTTGTTGGCCTTGAAGTTGTTGAGCCGGCGCCGGTTGATCGGCGTCAGCTTGAGCCAGCCTTCATTCGCCTCGACCGGCGCGAGCGGCGCGTCGCTGCGGAGAGAGGGCGGCGGGACATCGAGCAGCGTGTCACTCATCCCTAGCTCTCCCGCGTCTCGAAATCGATGCGGGGGTCGACCCAGCTATAGGTCAGGTCGGTGATGAGATGCACGACGAGGCCGATCAGCGAGAAGATGTAGAGATTGGCGAAGACCACCGGGTAGTCGCGGTTGACGATCGCCTCGAAGGAGAGAAGCCCGAGCCCGTCGAGCGAGAAGATCGTCTCGATCAGGAGCGAGCCGGCGAAGAGCGCGCTGACGAAGGCGCCCGGAAAGCCCGCGATGACGATCAGCATCGCATTGCGGAAGACGTGGCCGTAGAGCACGCCGCGCTCGGTCAGGCCCTTCATCCGCGCGGTCAGGACGTATTGCTTCCTGATCTCGTCGAGGAAGGAGTTCTTGGTCAGAAGCGTCGAGGTCGCGAAGGCGCCGAGCGCCATCGCCGTCACCGGCAGGCAGATATGCCAGAGATAGTCCTTCACCTTGCCGATCAGGGAGAGGTCGCTCCAGTTGTCGGAGGTCAGCCCGCGGAGCGGGAAGATCTGCCAGAAGGAGCCGCCGGCGAAGAGCACGATCAGCAGGATCGCGAAGAGGAAGCTCGGGATCGCATAGCCGACGATGACGACCGCGCTCGTCCAGGTGTCGAAGCGCGAGCCCTCCTTCACCGCCTTGCGGATGCCGAGGGGGATCGAGATCATGTAGGAGAGCAATGTCATCCACAGGCCGAGCGAGATCGAGACCGGCAGCTTCTCCTTGATCAGCTGGAGCACCGGCGCGCCCCGGAAGTATGAGCGGCCGAAATCGAAGCGGGCATAGTCGGTCAGCATCTTCCAGAAGCGTTCGGGCGCCGGCTTGTCGAAGCCGAACTGCTTCTCCAGCTCCTTGATGAAGGCGGGGTCGAGGCCTTGGGCACCGCGGTAGGCGCTGGCCTCGCCGCCATGAGCGCCGGCATCGCCGCCCTGGCCGCCGCCGACGCGGTCGGCCGCGCCGCTATTGGGGTTCTGGAGCTGCGAGATCACGCGCTCGACCGGCCCGCCCGGCGCGAACTGCACGATGGTGAAGGCGACCAGCAGGATGCCGAACAGGGTCGGCACCATCAGGGCGAGACGCCGGGCGATATAGCTCAGCATTCGCTCACTGCGCCTTTCCGGGCTGGCCGATGGTTCCCAGATGCGTGTGGTTGAACGCGCTCGAATATTTCAAGCCGTAGCCGAGTGCCCTGTCGAGGGTGATGTGAGCTGCCCAGATCAAAGCGAGGGCGAGCGCGAGGGAGGCTTGGACACCCCAACCGATGACCGCGAGAAGGACCGGCCAGAGCAGCGTGTGCCCGGCATTGTAGAGCACCGCGCCGAAACGCGGTCCGGCGAGATAGCCCAGCATTGTCAGATCGGGCGCCAGGATCAGGCTGCCGAACAGCCACCATGAGGCCCCCGACTTGTGAAACAGCCAGATGCAGAGCAGGCCGAGCGCGAGCCCTTCCAACCGCAGCAGCAGGCGCGGCGCGCCTTGAACCTGGCCGACGGAGAACGGTGCGGTCATCACGCCTTCCCGATCCGCTTGGCCTTCTCGGCGTCGTACCACCAGGTTCCCGGAGCGCCGGAGCTGAATTTCGGCTTGGTCTGCGGCCGGTCGAACATATCCCAATGGGCGAGCCAGACCTCGTCGTTCCACCACATCGGGATCCAGTAGCGGCCGGCGCGAAGCAGCCGGTCGAGGCATTTCGCGGCGGTGACGGCGTCGGCATAGCTATGCGCCTGGCCGATCTTCTCGATCATCGCATCGACCGCCGGGTCGCTGATGCCGTTCTGGTTGCGCGAGCCGCGCGTCTTGGCCGCTTCCGAGCCATAAACGATTCGCAGCGTGTCGCTCGGAATGGCGCTGCCGCTGAGCGCGCGGGTGATGATGTCGAAATCGAACTCGTCGAGGCGGCGCTGATACTGGGCCGGGTCGACGAWGCGCGAGGTSGCRTTGATGCCSAGGCGCTTGAGATTSGCCTGRAASGGCTGGGTATGCGGCTGCAGCGCCGGGTTCGAATCGAGGAACTCGATCTCGAAGGGCTGCCCGTTCGGCAGCTTSAGCACATTGCCGTCSCGCTTGCAGCCGGCGGCGCGCAGCATCTCGTCGGCCTTGCGCAGCAGGTTGCGGTCGCTGCCCGAGCCGTCCGAGACCGGCGGCAGCCAGGGCTCGCCGAAGACTTCGTCCGGCACCTTGCCGCGCCAGGGCTCGAGCAGCGCGAGTTCTGCGGGCGAGGGCTTGCCGACGGCTTTCGAATCCGAGTTCTCGAAATAGGAGGTCAGCCGCTCGTAGAAGCCGAACATGATGTTCTTGCGCGTCCACTCGAAGTCGAATGCGAGGCCCAGCGCTTCGCGGACGCGCGGATCGGCGAATTTCTCGCGGCGCAGATTATAGATCCAGCCTTGCGAGGCCACCGGTTCCGTCCGCGGCAGGGACTCCTTCCTGACCTTGCCCTCCTTCAGCGCCGGGAAGTCGTATCCGGTCGCCCAGATGCGTGAGGTGAACTCCTCCTGGAAGGTGATGACGCCGCTCTTGAAGSCCTCGAACGCCACCTGCCGGTCGCGGAAATATTCCCAGCGCACCCGGTCGAAATTATTGGTGCCGACATTCACCGGCAGGTCCTTGCCCCAGTAATCTGGCAGACGCTCGAACTCGATGAAGCGGCCTTGCTCGAAGCGCCCGACCTTATAGGGGCCGGAACCGAGCGGCGCTTCCAGCGTCGCGGCGGTGAAATCCCGCGTCGACCAGTATTTTTCGGAGAAGACCGGTAGGCTTGCGACGACCAGATGCAGGTCGCGGCTGCGCTTCGGCGACAACTGCACGATGGCGATGTCGTCACCCTCGGCGCTGGCCGAGACCATCTCGTTCAGCGTCAACCGGTATGAGGGGTGGCCCTTCTCCTTGAGGATGTTGAGCGAGAAGGCGACATCCTTCGCCGTGACGCGCGAACCGTCCTGGAATTTCGCCTCGGGCCTGAGGCGGAAGCGATAGGTCAGCCTGTCGGCGGAGACCGCGACGCTCTTGGCCAGGAGCCCATAGAGCGAGCCCGGCTCGTCGCCCGAACCGGCCATCAGGCTGTCGAAGCAGGCATCCATGCCCGCCGCGCCGTCGCCTTGCAGAACCCAGATGTTGAGCGTGTTGAAGGTGTCGAAGCTCTGGTTGCCGCCGGCCTGCTTGATCTGCAGGGTCAGCGTGCCGCCTTTCGGCGCCTGCGGGTTCACATAGGGGAAATGTGGGAAATCCGGCGGCAGGCCGAGCTCGCCGAAGGTTGAGAGCCCGTGCGATTCGGCTTCCTGTGCGAGCACCGTCCCGGACAGTTCCGGCAAAGCGGCCGTTGCCGCCATGACGCCTCCGGCTTCGAGCAGCCTGCGGCGTGTGATGCGCATCGCCATCGTCTCGCGTCTCCTTCTCCGATTCGCCCGTTCCTTGTCGCCCGTGGGCGCCGGAACGGCAATGGCGGTGATTATCGCCATGGTGAAGGCGGGAGCAGGGCACCGCAAGCAAAAGCCGGGCGTTAAGCCCGGCTCGGAAGGGTCAGCGAGAGGTGAGATCGAAACCGATCACTTCAACGTGCTGAGATAGGCGATCACGTCGGCGCGGGTCTGGGGATTGCTGATGCCGGCGAAGGACATCGCGGTGCCCGCGACATAGGCCTTCGGGTTCTTCAGGAAGTGGTCGAGCCCGTCGGCATCCCAGGTCTTGTCGTTGCGGCCTTTCATCGCAGCCGAGTAGCCGAAGCCCTCGACGGTGCCCTCGTTGCGGCCGACGACGCCGAAGAGATGCGGGCCGACCTTGTTGGCGCCGCCCTTCTCGAAGGTGTGGCAGGCCTTGCAGGCGGCGGTCGCCTTCTCGCCCTTGGCCGGGTCGGCCTTGGCGAGGCGGTCGGCGATCGGCGGATCTTCCACGGCCGCGGGAGCGGCGCCGCCGGCGGAGGCCGGCTCGGCGGTGGGAAGGTCGTAGCCCGGCACGGCCGGCTTATGCGGCGTGAAGGCGATTCCGGCGACCATCTGGAGACCCATCACCGCGAGGAGCGTGGACAGAACCGCGCCGGCGATCTTGTTGGCTTCGATATTCATCGTATCCGAACCCTGGACCCTCCGCGGCCGAGGCGCGGGAGACGAGATAGAGCCTTAGCCGAAGTCTTCAACGCCTCCAGCCTCGGATGCTGCTTAACCGCTTTGCGCGCCCGATTGCAACTCGTATAAGCGCGCTTCGTTTTGAGACCTTTCGACGCTGCTTCCCGCTCCGAAGCGGCATCCCAGCCGGACCCGCCGCCGATCATGCCGAATCCGCTGATTTTGATCCCCGCCCGCATGCAGTCGACCCGCCTGCCCGGCAAGCCGCTCGCCGACATCCATGGCGAGCCGATGATCGTGCATGTCTGGCGCCGTGCGATGGAGACGGGGCTCGGACCCGTCGTGGTCGCCACCGACACGCCCGAGATCGTCGCGGCTGTGGAAAAGGCCGGCGGCCGCGCCGCCCTGACGCGCTCCGATCATCCCTCCGGCTCCGACCGCATCAAGGAGGCCGCCGACATCGTCGATCCGCAGGGCCGCCATGACGTCATCGTCAACGTCCAGGGCGACCTGCCGACCATCGACCCGCAGGTGATCATCGCCTCGGTGGCGCCGCTGGAGGATCCCGCGGTCGACATCGTCACGCTGGCCGCCGTGATCACGCGCGAGGAGGAGAAGACCGAATCCAGCGTGGTCAAGGCGATCGGCAGCGAGATCGGCCCCGGCCGGATGCGGGCGCTCTATTTCACCCGCGTCACCGCGCCGGGCGGGGAGGGGCCGCTCTATCATCATATCGGCCTCTACACCTATCGCCGCAGCGCGCTCGACCGCTTCGTCTCGCTGCCGCCTTCACCGCTGGAGAAGCGCGAGCGCCTCGAGCAGTTGCGCGCGGTCGAGGACGGCATGCGCATCGACATCATCGTTGTCGACGACGTACCGCTCGGCGTCGACACGCCCCATGATCTCGATCGCGCCCGCGCGATCCTGAAGTCCCGCTAAAGCCGTTCCAGCGAAGCCGCATCGCGGCTTCGCTGGAACGGCGAAGACAAGAAGCTGAGGAGCCTGAGAGACCCCATGTCCTTCGTCGTGTCCTATCAGGGTGAGCCCGGAGCCTTCTCCTCTCAGGCGGCTCTCCAGGTGTTTCCGGATTGCGAACTCCTGCCCTGTCCCACCTTCGAGGACGCGCTCTCAGCCGTCAGCGACGGCAAGGCCCGCTACGGCATGATCCCGATCGACAATTCGATCGCCGGCCGCGTCGCCGACATCCATCATCTGCTGCCGCGCTCGGGCCTGCACATCATCGGCGAGCATTTCCTGCCGATCCGCTTCCATCTGATGGGCGTCGAGGGCGCGACGCTGGCGACGGTCAAGGTGGTGCAGAGCCATATCCATGCGCTCGGCCAGTGCCGCAAGATCATCCGCAAGCTCGGCCTCAAGGCCGAGGTCGCGGCCGATACGGCCGGTTCCGCCCGGCAGGTGGCCGAGACCGGCGACGTGACGCGCGCCGCCATCGCCCCGCGCATCGCGGCGGAGGTCTATGGCCTCAACATCCTGATGGAGGACATCGAGGACGAGAAGCACAACACCACCCGCTTCGTCGTGCTCTCGAAATACCCGGAATATGCCCGCCAGGGCGCGGGCAAGACCGTGACGACGCTGATGTTCCGCGTCCGCAACATTCCGGCCGCGCTCTACAAGGCGATGGGCGGCTTCGCCACCAACGGCATCAACATGACCAAGCTCGAGAGCTACATGGTCGACGGCCTGTTCGCCGCCACGATGTTCTACGCCGATGTCGAGGGCCACCCGGACGACCCGGCGCTGCGGCGCGCGCTCGATGAACTCTCCTATTTCTCCAAGGAGATGAAGATCATGGGCGTCTATCCGGCGAGCGATTTCCGCTCGACCATCGAAGAGCCGGCGGAGTAGCGCTCGCGAGGCAGCGGATCGGTCGCTGTCGCCACGCGGCGATTGATCCGCGCCTCCGAAGCGATACCGTCAGGCGGCGGTGCATTTGGGGGCGAGCATGGCAGATGAGCGATCGGCAACCGCCGAGGCGCAGCGGATTGCGAAGCTGCGGGCTTTCTTCGCGCGTTACGTGGCGTATACGGGCGCCGTTCGCGATCCGCGTATCGAAGCCGCCTTCGCATCCGTGCCCCGCGAGCCCTTTGCCGGGCCGGGGCCGTGGTTGATCCGCGTCGCCAGCCCGTGGAGGCGAGGATCCGAGCGCTCCGGCTATATCGAGACGCCGGATGCCGATCCCGCCTTTCTTTATCAGGATGTCCTGATCGCACTCGATCCGGCGCGGGGCGTCAACATCGGCGAGCCCAGCCTGCATGCGCGCTGCCTCGACTGCGTCGGCGTCCTGCCGGGCGAAACCGTCCTGCAGATCGGTGCGGGGAGCGGCTATTACACGGCGATCCTCGCCACGCTCGCCGGCCCCGAAGGTCGGGTCTACGCCTACGAGATCGACCCCGCGCTTGCCGAGAGGGCGACGAGCAATCTCGGCCCTTGGCCGCAGGCGAAGGTGATGGCCCGATCCGGGACGACCGATCCCCTCCCGAAGGCCGACATCGTCTATGTGAACGCCGGGATCAGCCACCCCAGCGTCAACTGGCTCGAAGCCTTGCACCCGGGCGGCCGGTTGCTGTTCCCGCTACAGGCCGAGACGACGCACGGTGGAATGCTTCTCGTGGAGAAACCACAGGATGATGGATCGCCCTGGCCCGCTCGCTTCATCTCGCGGGCGAGTTTCATCGCATGCCAGACCGAGCAGAACGCCGAGATCGGCCGCGATCTGGTGGCCGCCTTCCAGCGGGGCGATATCGAGAGCGTGCAGTCGATCCGCTTCGATGGAGAGCCCGACGACAGTTGCTGGCTCAAAGCAGGGAGCTGGTGGCTCTCGACCGCTCCGCCCTGAATGCAGCGGCGGAAAAACCAGGCGGAAACAATCGCCTCAGGCCGCCTTGACGAGGCTTGGCGCTGCGCCCTTGCCGCGCACCTCCGCCTCCTCGAATTCCGCCTCTGCGATCGCCCGCCCCAGCGCCGCATGCAGCGCCTTCGCGGTCTCGAGCGTCAATTCGATGCCGGCCCGCGCGCCGACATCGAGCGAAGCGTTGATGAAATCCAGCGTGACGACATCCGCCAGCGGCGCGTGGCGGGCATGGTCATAGGCGACGACGGCCTGGGTCAGCGAAAACCAGTCATCGCCGCGCTTGGCCATGCCCTCGACCGGGACGATCTCGACAATCGACGTGCACATGATTGGCCTCCGATAGGAGCATTTTCGAGCGAAGTGGATACCGGTTCGCGTGAAGAAAATGCGAAAACAAAAAGGTAAGATATTCCCGCGTTTTCGGAGAAACGCGGGAATATCTTACGACAGATGCTTTCCGAAGAACGCGAAGATCTTGCCCCAGGCGTCCATCGCCTGCTCGGGCCGGTAGATCGGGCGATTCCAGTAGAAGAAGCCGTGGCCGGCGCCGTCATAGCGGTGGAACTCGTAAGCCTTGCCGTGCTTCTTCAGTTCCGCCTCGTGCTGGTTCACCTGCTCTGGGCTCGGCGCGCGGTCCTCGTTGCCGAAGATGCCGATGAGCGGGCAGGACAGGCCCTCGGTCAGCGTGATCGGCGAGACCGGCGTCTTGGCGGTGAGATCCTCCGGCGCCATCACGACACGCCCGCCCCAGAGCTCGGCGCAGGCGTCGACGTCATGCTTCTGGCAGGCATAGAGGAAAGCGTGCCGGCCGCCCGAGCAGGAGCCGAAGAGACCGACCTTGCCGTTGTGCTCCTTGAGCGCCCGCACCCATTTCACTGCGCCCTCGGTGTCGCCGACGACCTGCGCGTCGGGAACGCCGCCCTCGGCGCGCACCCTGGCCGCGACATCGTCCGGATTGCCGGCGCCGGCCCGCTCATAGAGATTGGCACAGATCGCGATGTAGCCGTGATGCGCGAAGCGCCGCGTCGTCTCGATATAGATCTCGCTCCAGCCCGGCAGATGATGGATCAGCACCACGGCCGGAAAGGGCCCCGGCCCCTCGGGCTTCGCGACATAGGCGGTGATCGGATCGCCCTTGTCTCCGCCGATGGTGATGTTCGTGCAGGTCATGCCCCGGTAGAATGACATCGGTGATCCTCCAGCAGTTCCGATCGGCACAGGAAACGCGGTCTTCAAGCCATCTTCATGACGCCGCCATGCGTCTCACCAGGGGCGCGGCTCCATCGTCGAGACATGGGCGGAGACGACCTTCCAGCCCAGATCGGGAAAGCGCACCCAGCTCTGGCTCTGGCGCCCGATGACGTCGCGGCCCCGGACCTTGAACTCCAGGTTCACGGTGGCGAAGTCGCGGCCGAGCGTCAGGATTTCCAGCCTGATCCGCTTCTCCTTGATGCCCGGTCCCGGCGGGCGGGCGACGCGGTGCGCGTGGATCTCGGAAAAGCCATAGCCGTTCTCGCCGAGAGCGTAGCGGATGGTGTGCGGGCTGTTCCAGAAGGTCGCGTCGAGAACGTCCACGTTCTTATCGATCAGCGCCTGTTCATAGGCCTCGAAGAGCGTGCTGATCTCGGCGACCACGTCGGGCAGGTTCGGGGTCAGGTCGGTCACRCCGCATTCTCCATGGCTTTGGCGACGGCGATCAGGCTGGCATCGCTGCCGCGCCCGCCGATGATGGACAGGCCGACTGGCGCCCCGTCGACGGTGGCACCGGGCAGGCTGACCTGCGGATGGCCCGCCAGGCCGCCCTGTGCGCAGAGGCAGGTGATGCGATCGCGCAGCGGTTGGAGCTCCGGCAGGGACAGGCCGCGCAACGGCGCCGGGAACGGCGTCGTCGGCAGACACAGGATC
This sequence comes from Allobosea sp. TAB14, assembly GCF_052113865.1. Taxonomy (NCBI): domain Bacteria; kingdom Pseudomonadati; phylum Pseudomonadota; class Alphaproteobacteria; order Hyphomicrobiales; family Alloboseaceae; genus Allobosea; species Allobosea sp. TAB14. Next base: position 17,580 of record NZ_JBFRDQ010000110.1, read on the forward strand.
GTTCCGGCCGGCAGGAGATAGCGCAGCCGCGCCCGCGCCTCCTCGCGCATCAGCGCGGCCCAGTTGCGCTCGCTCGCCGGAATCTGCGAGCCGGCGGAGCTCGGCGCCTGCGGCATCAGCCCCGTGAGGTCGAGCCGGCCATGCGTCGGCCGGATGCCATAGAGGCCGCAGAAGCTCGCCGGCACGCGCATCGAGCCGCCCGTATCGGTTCCGAGAGCGGTATCGCACAGGCCGGCGGCGACGGCGGCGGCCGAGCCGGAGGAGGAGCCGCCCGGCACGCGCTCGGGTGCGGCGCTGTTGAGCGGCGTCCCGTCGAAGGCGCTCTCGCCGAGGATGCCGAGCGACACCTCGTCCGTGATCGTCTTGCCGACCAGTTCGGCGCCGGCGTCGAGCAGCCTCTGCACGGCCCAGGCATGGCGTTCGGGCACGGGGTTGGCCCGGGCCCAGTCGTGATTGCCGCCGCCGGTCGGTATCCCCGCGACATCGAACAGATCCTTGGCCGCGAAGGTCAGGCCCGAGAGCGGCAGGCCCGGCTTGCCGGGAATCCGGGCTCGCGGGCCCGGTACGAAGGCGTTGACGGGGTCCGTCGACATCAAGGCTCCGAAAAGGCTGTTCGTTCGTCGCGACGCTAGGATGCGGAGACCCTAGACCCGCTCGCCCTCCAGGGCCCAGGCCCGGAGCAGCGTGTTGGCGATGGCGATATGCTGCGGGCAGGCGAGGCCGTCCGGATGGGTGCCGGTCAGCATCTGCAGCACCTCCTCGCGCGGGAACCAGCGGCCTTCCTCGAGCTCGGTCATGTCGAGGGTGATCTCGTCGCCCAACGCCTCGGCGATGCAGCCGAGCATGATCGAGGACGGGAAGGGCCAGGGCTGCGAGGCGAGGTAGCGGACCGGGCCGACCCTTAGTCCCGCTTCCTCCCAGCTCTCGCGGCGCACCGCGTCTTCCATCGTTTCGCCCGGCTCGACGAAGCCCGCGATGCAGGAATACATGCCCGGCGCGAAGCGCGCCTGACGTGCCAGCAGGCATTTGTCGCCACGCGTCACCAGCATGATCACGACCGGGTCGGTGCGCGGGAAATGCATCGCCCCGCAGACGCTGCATTCGCGCCGCCAGCCGGACGCCGCCGCCTTGGTCGGCCCGCCGCACTGCGCGCAGAAGCGGTGGCGCGCATGCCAGTCGAGCACGGCCTTGGCCTCGCCGAGCGGCCCGACCTCGTCCTCGGGAACGAGCCGCTTCAACGCGACCGAGCGCAGATCCGTCACGACGAGCTCGGGGCGCTCCTTCAGGGTCTCGGCCAGGGCCCGGTCGAGCAGCCGCCCGAAGCGCGGCGAGCCGTCCTCGGCCATGCCGAGGAAGATCTCCTCCTGCGCCGGGCCGAGCATTTCGGTCTCGCCATGGCTGAACCAGACCGAGAGCGTCTCGCCCTCGATTCGGTTGAGGATCGGCGTCTCGCCCGCCACGGCGGCGATCAGCGTGTCCGAACGGTGGCGCAGCGCGGTCACCGCATCCGGCTTGTTCCGCAAATCCTCGCGCCGGTCGAGCCGGTTGACCGCGAAGCCGGTGAGAGAGGAGCGTTCGCGGCGGAGGGGCGTGTCGTTCATGGGTCCGTCCTAGACCCGCGACACCCTGCCGCGCAAGCGTCTCTCACGCCTCTCCGCGACCGCGCAAAAGATGGATGATCCCGGAGAAATCCGTGCCGCCTTCGCCCCAGGCATTGTGCAGGCCGAAGAGCTGCGCCGCCGCCGCGCCCAGCGGGGTCGAAGCGCCCACCGCCTGTGCCGCTTCCTGCGACAATTTCAGGTCTTTCAGCATCAGCGCCGAGGCGAAGCCGGGCTTGTAGTCGTTGTTGGCGGGCGAGGTCGGCACCGGCCCCGGCACCGGACAATAGGTCGTGAGCGACCAGCACTGGCCGGACGAGGTCGAGGCGACGTCGAACAGCGCCTGATGCGACAGCCCGAGCTTCTCGGCCAGCACGAAAGCCTCGGAGACGCCGATCATCGAGATGCCGAGGATCATGTTGTTGCAGATCTTCGCGGCCTGCCCGTTTCCGGCGCCGCCGCAATGCACGATCTTGCGGCCCATCTTGGCGAGGATGGGGTCGCCCTTGTCGAACGCTTCCGCCGTGCCGCCGACCATGAAGGTCAGCGTCGCGCCCTTGGCGCCGCCCGTGCCGCCCGAGACCGGGGCATCGAGCGAGAGGCAGCCGCGCTCGGCCGCCAGCGCATGCGCCTTGCGGGCGCTATCGACGTCGATGGTCGAGGAATCGATCAGCAGCGTACCGGGCTTCACCGCCGGCAGGATGTCCGCCCAGACCGAGAGCACATGCTTGCCGGCCGGCAGCATGGTGACGACGATCTCGGCATCCGCGACGGCCTCCTTGGCGGAGGCTGCGATACCGACGCCGAGCTCTGCGGCGGCATGGCGCGATGCCTCGACGAGATCGAAGGCCTTGACGCTATGGCCCGCCTTGACGAGGTTCCCGGCCATCGGGCCGCCCATATTGCCGAGGCCGATGAAGGCGATGCTGGTCATGGCTTAAACCTCATCTTTTAAGACGACACTCTGCGATTTGGAGTCGAAACGGCGGATTTTGTCGCTAGTTTCTTCTAGAGGCGCTTTGCGGTCGATCGTGGAATCGCGCTTCGCTATGCCTTGCGGTTGTTCTCGCCAGGCGTTCCAGAACCAGCAAGCGCCCCACCCGATTCCTACTCCGATCATGCCAATCGAGATCGTTGATTTTTCGATGGAAAAGAATTTTGCCAAAAACGCCGTGAGGGCACCCAGAAGGGTGGTGC
>NZ_JBFRDQ010000111.1:0-13316 GCF_052113865.1 Allobosea sp. TAB14
CATATAGGCGAAGGTCACCTCCCGGCGCTGCGGCAGCTTTCCCGTCGCGTATGCGGTCTCGACGGCTTGTGCGATCTGGTCGGGCGTCTTGCCCTGAAGTCCCATCATGTCCTTCATCTCGGCCAGCGGCAGCGCGACGCGCACCGCTCCGGGCGTAAAGCACACGGGGGCACGGATCTTCGAGTTGTAGCCGAGCTCGCGGAACTGCACGGGGGTGTAAATTCCGGAATTGGCCCATCCTCGCATGACGATGCAGACGAAGCCGTTGTCGCCTTCGTGAACGGTTTCATAGCCCGTCGGCGTCAGCACCTTGATTGTGGCATGGTCGGAGATATGAGCCGGAGCGGCGCTCTTGGCCATCGCGACCTCATGGTCGCGCGGCATGAGATATTCGCTCTGGGGCGGATACTGCCTCGCCTGCGCCCAGGCGGTCGCCGAAACGCAGCACGACAACGCAACGGTTGCCGCAATGGCAGATGGCTTCCAATTTCTTGTAGCTTGAGGACAACAAGCGCTAATTATCTCGAACATGACGGTCTCTCCATCCATCTGGCCAAAGCCGTGATCGGCAGAGAGATTGTCGTTCAGCGAGATATCATATAAAATTATACGATCGTGCCATGCAATATCTATACATAGATATGATATTTGTTATATTTCTAGCTATTTATTATTTAATTAAACCTCTTCTTCGGCAGAATCGTCTTTCCTACCGCACCTGCGCATGCAAATCCGGCGGCAGTTCAGCAAGGAAATTCTCGATCAGGCGAACGGCGTCTCCATAGAACGTCCGGTAAAGCTCTGCGGTGACATAGCCGATATGCGGCGTCGCCAGCAGTCCGGGCTGCCTACGGAAGATGTGCCCGGCCGGCAGCGGCTCGACATCGAAGACGTCGACGGCAGCCCCGGCTATACGTTTGTCATCGAGCGCTTTCACGAGAGCCCGCTCATCGACGATTGGCCCCCGCGAGGTGTTGATGAGATAGGCTTCCGGTCGCATCAGCGCGAACATGCGCGCATCGACTAGCCCCCGGGTCCGGCGGCTCAGCACCAGATGGATGGTCAGGATATCCGACCGGGCGAACAGATCATGTTTCTCGACCCGCTCGACGCCGACTTCCCCTGCCTTCTCGCTTGTGAGGTTCTCGCTCCAGGCGATCACCTTCATGCCGAATGCCTGCCCGATGCGGGCGACCTCCGAGCCGACATTGCCAAGCCCCAGAAGACCGAGTGTCTTGCCTTTCAGGCCAAATCCGACCGACCGCTGCCAGCCTCCAACCCGCATGGAAATGGCCTCGTCGACGATGTTCCGGACGCGGGCGAGGATCAGCGCCCAGGTCAACTCGACCGTCGGCGACGCGAAGTACCCGGTGTTTCGGACTTCGATGCCGAGTTCTGCTGCAGCTTCGAGATCGATCGAGGCGTTGCGGGCGCCTGTCGAGGCGATGAGGCGCAGACGAGGAAGGCGCTCTAGAATCGCTCGCGGCAAGGGTGTGCGTTCCCGCATCACGCACAGGATATCGAACGGCGCAAGCCGTCCGGTCAGTGCCTCCGGATCCGCTATAGTATCCGTGAAGACGGCTATTTCCGCCAGATTCGACAGTCGCGACCAATCAGCTAGGGTCAGCGCCGCGTCTTGATAGTCGTCCAGGATCGCGATCTTCATCTGTATGACCAAGTTCGGTGAATTCAGCCGGGCGGGCGGTCAGTATGGGAAGCCGAGATCAGTCAGCCAGGGAAACGATGGTGCGGCCGCGCAGCTCTCCGCGCATCACGGCCGCTGCGCGAGCGGGTACCTGCTCTAGCGGGATCTCGTCTATGACCTCTTCCGACAGGCCGTCAGGCAACAGCTTTGCCAGGCGCCGCCACGCGTCGGTTCGGCGTTCAGCCGGAGTGTAGACGGTATCGATGCCCAGCAACGCGATGTTGCGTCGGATGAACGGGATCACGGTCGTATTGAGGTCGCGCCCTCCGACCAGGCCGATCGACGCGATCGCGCCACCATAGATGATACTGGCGAGCAAATTGGCGAGCGTCGTCCCTCCGACATTGTCGATCGCGGCTCCCCAGCGCTCCTCCATCAGGGGCTCGGCCGGCGGCTGCGCAAGCGTGGCCGCATCGACGATCCGATCGGCGCCGAGCATCCGCAGATAGGCCCCTTCGCCCGGGCGACGGGTCGATCCGACGACCGTGAAGCCCAGCTTGTGCAACAGCATGACCGCGACGCTGCCAACTCCGCCAGCCGCTCCGGTTACCAACACCTCGCGCGATCGGTCAATTCCGAAACGCTCCAGCACTTCGACGCACATCATCGCCGCAAGGCCTGCGCTGCCGAGCGCCATGGACTGGCGCAGCGACATGCCATCGGGAAGCGGCACCAGCCACTCGGAGCGAACCCGCGCCATCTCGGCGAAGCCTCCCCATTGGCTCTCGCCGACGCCCCAGCCCGTCAAGATCACCTTGTCTCCGGGCGCGAAGCGACGGGAATCGGATGTCTCGACGATGCCGGAGAAATCGACCCCCGGCACGAAGGGAAAATGGCCGACGATCTGGCGATGGCCCGTCCGCATGATCGCCAGCCCATCCTTGTAGTTGACGTTGGAATAATGAACGCGCACGAGCACGTCTCCAGCCGGAAGATCTGCAGTCGCCACGGTCTCGACGGCTGCCTCGTTCCGTTCCCCAGGACGTCTCAGGACGAGCGCCTTGAACTGTTCACGGGACATGGCGAAGCCTTCACGGTTTGCGTGGATATCAGGAAATCAAGCCAGAAGGCTTTCCAATATTCATGGATCGAGCCCAGGCGGATCAGCAACTATACGTTCGTGTCGCCGCGAATAGTCCGGCACGCCTCCTTAGGCCTGTGAGCTCGAATTCTTGGTGGCGCCGACGAGGTTGGCGATTGCGACGATCAATCGACCAGTTCTGGCGTCCTTGCTGCGCGTCGGATCTGTTGCGGCGGCTCACCAAACGCGCGAATGAAGGCGCGACGCATGCGTTCCCGATCGTTGAACCCGGTTTGTCGCGCGATCAGTTCGATCGAGTGGCGGCCCTCGCGGATCAAAACGCGCGCTGCCTCGATCCGCAGCTCTTCCAGGGCCTTGGCAGGCGATCTCCCGGTCTCCTGCCGAAAAACGCGCGTGAACTGCCTGGGACTGAGCTTCGCGGCCTGCGCGAGTTGCTCTACGTTGATGGTGCTGCCCAGATTGCCGCGAGCAAAGGCCAATGCCTCCTGCACCCGACTGGATTTCGATTCCAGCTCCAGCATCGCCGAACTTTGTGAAAGTCCCCCTGCTCGCCGGTAGGGAAGAACCAGATTCTTCGCGACCCTGCGGGCGAGGTCGGAACCGAGATCCTCCTCGACCATGGCAAGGGCCTGATCGATGCCCGCCGTCATGCCCGCCGAGGTCCAGATCGGTCCATCGACAAGGAACAGGCGGTTCTCGTCGAGGATCGCCTTGGGAAACTGTCTACGGAAGTCGTCGGCGTAGTGCCAATGTGTCGTGACGCGCCGGCCGTCCAGAAGGCCGGCATCGGCGAGGAAGAACTGTCCCGTGCAAGTGGCCCCGAGACGGCGGACGGCGCGCCCGGCGCTGCCGAGAAAGGCTCGCATGCCTGGCGTGAACGACATCGTCCCGCCACCGCCGACGATAAGCGTATCGAATGCGTCGTTGCTGAAGGGTTGGGTCTCGACGACGACGCCGATCGAACTTCGGACCGGGCCGCCGGTTTCGGACAAGAGCGTAATGTCGTATTGCGCCGTCTCCGCCGCCGCGTTTGCTGCCTCGAAAACGGACACGGCGCTGAAGGCCATGACTCCGAAGCCGGGGAAGACGACGTAACCAATGGAGCGGGTCATGGGTTTCTCACGAGGGAGCCGGCCATCGCGCCATGATCGGCGAGGCGCCGCCTTCGGGTGTGCGCCTTGCCTCCCCCACGCCGGCATCGCGAAGGCAGTGGGAGCGGTCAGTCGTCGAACAGCATGACTGCAGATGTTAACGACAGCAGCCTATGTCAATCAGGTCGCCAGAAGTATCGGGACGTTCCGCCGTCTCAGTTGAGTGTCCGCAGACGCGCGACATCGGCGCCGGTCAGCTTCGACGGCCGCGCTCCAAAGCGCGACGTTACGAAGTTCGCCACATCCGCGATTTGGCGATCGGTATAGGCTGCGCCGAACGAGGGCATGTACGCAGATCCCAACGAGCCGGGTCCCGTGCCGGACAAGATCATCATCGCGACATTCGTGCCGCGGGGGTCATTCACGGCCCGCGACCCGGTCAGTTCAGCCGTGCCGATCAGGGCTCCTGCGCCGGTCCAGGCGTGGCAGCTGACGCAAGCTCCTTCGAAAATCCGCTTCCCGCCTGAAGGGTCGGTCGGCCCTTCTCCTGCCTTGGCGGAGGCGCGTCCGGCCGCGACCGGGCCAAGATTGTCGTTGCCGACAGGTGGGATACTGCGCAGATAAGCGACCATCGCCTGCACGTCACTCGAAACGAGGTGACGAAGGCTGGCCTCGACCACCTCTGCCATGGGGCCGGAGGCAGCGCCACGACCAGCCGCGTGGCCTTTGGCGAGATAGCCGCCCAGTTCATCGGCGGACCACGCACCAATTCCTGCTGGCTTGTCGGCGGTGATGTTGTAGGCCAGCCACCCTTCGGCGACGCCACCTGCGAATTTGGATCGATTGTCGAGCGCCTGAAGCAGGTTCCGCGGCGAATGGCATTCGCCGCAATGCCCCGCCGCCTCGACGAGATAGGCGCCGCGATTCCACTCGGGCGAGCGCTCCAGAATCGGCTGGAAGCGCTTGTCAGGATTGAACAGGGTTGCCCATATGGCCATCAGCCAGCGCTGGTTGAAGGGAAAGATCAGCGTGTTTGCCGGTGCGACAGCGCGAACAGGGGCAAGGGCAAAGAGATAGGCCTTGATGGCGAGAACATCGCCATCCGTCAGCAACGTGTAGGACGGGAAGGGGAAGGCCGGATAGAGCCGTTTCCCATCCCGGCCGATGCCCTGATGGACGGCCCGCAGAAACTGCGCGTCGGTCCAGTCGCCGATCCCCGTCTCGCGATCAGGCGTGATATTGGGTGTGTAGAGCGTGCCGAACGGCAGCTTGAAGGCCCGCCCGCCAGCGAAGGGCTTGCCGTCCTTCTTCGTATGACACGCCTCGCAATCTGCTGCGCGCGCGAGATACTCGCCGCGCTCGACAAGACTGGCACCGACGAATTCTCTAGGCACGCCGACCGGCGATACCTCTCGGTAGCTCGCAAGCGAGACCGGAGTTCCGTCGGCGAAGTCCAGCGCCCCCGGACCGAAGACGATCCAGGCAAGGAATGCTCCGGCCGCGAGCGCAAGGCCCGTAGCGAGTCCGAACACTGCATTGCGCCACGTCATATCAGCCGGCCTTCAGCAGCTTGCGATCGATGGGCATTCGCGTCAGTTGAACACCCGTGGCGGCATAGACCGCGTTGGYGACCGCGGGCTGAACCGAGACGGTACCGGGTTCTCCGATCCCTCCCGGCGCTTCGTCGCTCTCGACAAGGTGGACGTCGACCCGCGGCATCTCGTCGATGCGCAGCACCCTATAGTCGTTGAAATTGCCCTGCTGGACGCGCCCGCCCTCGATCGTGATCTCGCCGTGCAGGATCGCGGTCAGGCCAAAGACCATACCGCCCTGGATCTGCGCGACCACCGTATCGGGATTGACGATCGTGCCGCAGTCGACGGCGCAAACCAATCGCTTTACCGTCACATCGCCGTCCTCGGTGACCGCGACCTCGGCGATCGTGGCGAGAAAGCTTCCGAACGCCGCCATGAGGCTCACGCCACGACCGGAGCGTTTCGGGAGCGAATCGCCCCAGTTCGCTTTCCCGACCGCAAGCTCCAGAACGGCGCGGGCCCGGGGATTCTTGTTGAGAAGCGCGCGCCGGAACGCCACGGGATCGGTGGAGGATTCACGCGCCAGCCGGTCCATGAAGGACTCGATGGCGAGGACGTTGCTGTTGGGCCCGACGCCGCGCCAGAAGCAGGTCGGAATCGCGCGCGGCTCGTGGCGGACGTACTCGATGCGCTGATTGGCGATGTCATAGGGCTGATCGACGGCCCCATCGATGGCATCGGCGTCGATGCCGCCAGTGAAGGCCGGCGGCAGGAAACGGGCCAGGATGGAGGGGCCGACGACGCGATGCCGCCAGGCCACCGGTTTGCCGTCGACGAGCTTCGCTGCCATCTTGCTGGCATAGAGCGGCCGGTACATGGCTTGCCGGATGTCTTCCTCCCGGCTCCAGACCACCTTCACCGGCCCCTGGACATGGCGCGCGATGCGCACGGCTTTCGCTATTCCGTCCACCTCGAGCCGCCGGCCGAAACCGCCACCGATGAGATGGTTGTGAATTGTGATCTGCTCCGGCAACAATCCCGATTGCTGAGCGGCGACATTGCGGGCCTTGGTCATGACCTGCGTGCCCACCCAGATGTCACATGCGTCGGCGCGCAGATGCACCGTGCAGTTCATCGGCTCCATCGCCGCGTGGGCGAGAAACGGCAGCTCGTAGGTCGCCTCGACGACGCCTTTTCCGGTCAGTCGTCCATTCGCATCGCCGATCTGCTGGGCTACGACGCCTTCGCCGGCTGATGCGTCCCGCAGCGCCCGCCAGAGGTCGGCCGAGTTCACGCCGGCATTCGGCCCATCGATCCAGTCGACGGCGAGTGCCTCCAGACCCTTCTTGGCCGCCCACATGTGATCGGCGACGACAGCCACGAGGTCCTCCAGGACGACAATATCCCGGACCCCCGGCACGGCGCGCGCCACAGCCTCGTCGATCCGCCCGACCTTGCCCCCGAAAACCGGACTCGAGGCGAGCGTCGCGATCTTCACGCCCTCAGGCATCGCATCGATGCCAAATTTGAGGCTGCCATCGACCTTGGCCGGGCTGTCGAGCCTCTTTGTCGCCTTGCCGATCAACCTGAAGTCCTTCGGCGCCTTGAGCTGCGGCTCGGCAGGAGGCGACAGGCGCGAGGCGAGCTGGACGAGCGCGCCGTAGGTCTCCGATCGGCCACTCGGATCATGGAACACCGCTCCGTTCTCCGTTCGGCAGGCGCCGGCCTCGACACCCCATTTTTCGGCGGCAGCCGTCACCAGCATCGCGCGGGCGCGCGCTCCGGCCTTGCGCATCGGCATCCAGTACGCCCGCACGGATGTCGATCCACCGGTCATCTGAATTCCGAAGAGCGGATTGCCATAGGCCGCGTCGTCGGCAGGCGCGGCGTCCAGCTTCACCCTGGCCAGCGATACGTCCAGCTCTTCAGCCAGGATCATCGCAATGGCGGTATAGATGCCCTGGCCCATCTCGACCTGCGGYATGATCAGACGGATCGAATCGTCGCTGCCGATGCGGATGAAGGCGTCCGGCGCGAACAGGTCGGGATTGCCCAGCGTGTCCGCGTGTGCGCTCCTCTTGCCCGGAAGCGTGACTCCAAGGACCAGGAAGCCTGCGGCCACGGCCCCCGTTCCCAGGACGGCGCGGCGCGATGGCAGGGAGGCCGATATCGACATGGCTGAAGCCTTTCCCAACGTCATCTCAGCTTTGGCCGGCGGCATGCTTGATCGCCTCGCGTATCCGGACATAGGTGCCGCATCGGCAGATGTTCCCAGCCATGGCCGCGTCGATGTCGGCATCCTCCGGCTTCGGCGTCGTCTCCAGAAGAGCCGCCGCGGACATGATCTGTCCCGACTGGCAGTAGCCGCACTGGACCACGTCCAGGTCGATCCACGCCTTCTGGATCCGCTGCCCCGCATTCGTCCTGCTCACCGCCTCGATGGTGGTGATTGACGAAGTGCCGATCGCCCCCACCGGCAATTGGCAAGACCGGGCAGGCTGGCCGTCGACATGGACCGTACAGGCGCCGCATTGCGCGATGCCGCATCCGAATTTCGTCCCGGTGAGGCCCGCCAGATCGCGAAGAACCCAGAGCAGCGGCATATCCGCCGTCACATCGAACGCTCGCCGGCTTTCATTAATCGTCAGTTCGATCATCGAGCGGCCTCGATCTCTGATTTAGGGAGACGCAAAAGCGGTCGCTGACAGTATCGGCAATCGACCCGAATATATTCATGCGGAAGAGTGAACATACATGTCGCATCGCAGCAATCATACGTAGGTTTAGAACCGGAACAAAGCCCTGCGACTTGTTGGCGACCACGCGCTGATGGCTTCGGTATGACCTGAACGTCGGGCCAAGTACGGCTGGCATCCGGTTCGGCGAAGCCGGACTGACATTGCCATGCCATGAATCCGCGAATGGCGCCGCAGCGGCCGGTTTGTCCACCTCCAGCTGGAGCGGTGAAGACATGCACGACATGTCTCCGCTGCGACCGGAAGGCCGACATATGGCTCCCAAGAAGCGCCTCGCTCATGAAGCGCTGGGCCGGAACGCAGCGAATACACCATCGTATAATTGTTGCTTGGCACGTAAAAGTGAAATCTAAAATAACATACAAACATAAATTCCTTGGTCAGATAGAATATCGCTGTATATATATAAAAACTACTGATAGTTCATCTGTATCGAGATTCTCGCTAGGACAATATTCAAATCTTTCAACAATGGAGTGAGATCGATGCACAGCAACGACGTAGGAGATAAATCGATTTCACGCAGAAGCGTGATGATCGCGGCGGGGAGCGTTGCCGCGGCCGCAAACCTGCCCGGCAACGCATTCGCCAAGACCGCAAGCGAAGCCAAACCCACTCAAAAAGGATCGAGCAAAATGACCACGGTGACGACGAAGGATGGCACGAAGATCTTCTACAAGGACTGGGGCGCCGGGCCTGTCGTGACTTTCTCCCATGGCTGGCCGCTGAGCGCGGATGCCTGGGACGCCCAGATGCTGTTTCTGGCCGATCACGGCTATCGGGTCATCGCGCATGACCGTCGCGGCCACGGTCGATCCGACCAGCCCTGGACCGGCAACGACATGGACACCTACGCCGACGATCTGGCGACGCTTCTCGACACGCTCAATGTGCGCGGCGCGACGATGGTAGGGCATTCGACCGGCGGCGGCGAAGTCGCGCGCTATATCGGGCGCCACGGCACCCAGCGCGTCGCGAAGGCGGTACTCGTCTCCGCCGTCCCGCCCTATTTCGCGCAAAGCGCCAGCAATCCGCAGGGCGCGCCGATGAGTGTCTTCGACGGTCTGCGCGCAAGCCTCGTCGGCGACCGCGCGCAGTTCTTCAAGGAGCTTGCGATGCCCTTCTTCGGCTACAACAGGGCTGGCGCCAAGGTCTCGCAGGGTCAGGTCGAGTCCTTCTGGCGGCAGGGCATGATGGGCAGCGTCAAGGGCGAGTACGATTGCATCAAGGCCTTCTCGGAGACCGATTTCCGCGAGGACCTGAAAAAGATGACCATGCCGACGCTGCTGATTCAGGGCGATGACGACCAGATCGTGCCGATCGATCTCGCCTCGCGCCGGCAGGTCAAGGCGCTGCCGCATGTGACGCTGAAGGAGTATCCGGGCGCTCCGCACGGACTCGCCGTGACGCATGCCGAGCGGCTGAACGCAGATCTTCTGGCATTTCTCAAGTCCTGACGGAGAGGTCTCGTTCGGGAGCTGTCGTCCTGAACGATCCAGCAAGCTGCCACGGCTGGTCCGTGGCAGCTTTTGCATGAGATGACACTCAGTGAGCATGGCAGACAGAGCACCATGCCGGCGCCGAAGCCGACGTCGTCCTTGGAGAGCCAGCTATGGCGCCCGATTTGATCACATATTGCACCATTCGACCGAGCGGCCTTCGCGTCGGCTATGTCAGCCGTGGGTCTGGCCCCCTCGTGATCTTTCTGCACGGGTTCCCCGACACGTTCCGAGGATTTCTGCCGGTCCTCGACATCGTCGCGGCAGCGGGGTTCCGCGCGGTGGCCCCGGCCCTGCGAGGCTATGGGCCGAGCGATATCGCGCCCGACGGCGACTATCGCATCGAAGCATCGGCGAAGGACGTCGTAGGGTTGGCGGATGCGCTCGGCGCAGACCGCTTTTCGATCGTCGGCCACGATTGGGGCGCCGCGACCGCCTACGCCACGTCGAATCTCGTCCCGGATCGTGTCATCCGCATGGTCACGGCGGCGGTCCCCCATACGGGGCATTTCCTGCTGACACCCAGGCCGCGCCAGCTTGTCCGCTCCAGCTATATCCTCGGCTTCCAGTTGCCCTGGCTGCCGGAGGCCCGCCTGTCTCGCAACGACTTCGCCGGCATCGAGAGCTTGATCCGCCGCTGGTCGCCGGACTGGGGTGCAAGTGAGGCGGAACTGCGCCCGCTCAAGCTCAACTACGCCGCGCCCGGACGTATGACGGCTGACTATCCTATTATCGGCAGCTGCCGCGCAGTCTGTTCAGTCCGCTCTCGCGGCGGCTGATCTTTTCACCTGTCGTCACGCCTACACGCACCCTCTTCGGCTTGCGCGACGGTTGCTTCGGACCGGAGATGTTCGAGGGGCAGGATCGGCTCTTTCCCGGAGGGCTCGATCTCGTTCCTCTCCCCGATACTGGCCACTTCATGCAGTGGGAGAAGCCCGAGACTTTTGCGCGCCTCTTGCTCGAATTCCTCGAGCCCTGAAGCAGCTGATGGCGGCGGGGAACGGCCCAGGCTGTGCCAAAACTCACCGATCCTGCGAGCAAAGGGAGTGATTCAAGGTGTTGATTTCGAGGTCTGCACAAAGCTGCTCGTCTCGCTATTCCACATACGGCGTCAGCACATCTTCGATCCATTTCATGAATGCGCGGACGCGGCGCGACAGATTGCTCCGATGTGCTACGATGAGCGACACGGGAAGCGCACGGCGACGAAAATCGGGCATGATTTCCACAAGCGCTCCACTCCTGAAGTATTGGCCAAGCCCCAAGAATGGCGCCTGAATCAGGCCAAGGCCGGCGACGGCAGCAGCGTCGTAGGTCTGCGCGCTGTTGACGTGCAACGCACCTGGCAACTGAAGCGTCGCATAGCTGTCGCCGTCTGGATATTCCCATCCATGGGGCCTTGCGCCCAGCATCGTCGAAAAATGAACCGTCCGATGTTTCTGACGCTGGAGATCTTCTAGCGATCGAGGGATGCCATAGCGCGCCAGATAAGCGGGACTGGCAGCATTGACCATACGTAACAGGCCAAGCGGGCGGGCAACCAGCGTTTCGTCCCTGATGGGTCCAAGCCGCAATACGCAGTCGAACCCCTCTTGAACCAGATCGACTTGTCGATCCGTACTCGACATTTCCAGCTCGAGCTCGGGGTGAGCCGCCAGGAAGTCAGGCAAGGCCGGCACGATCGTTGTGCGCGCCACCTCGGTCGGAAGATCGACCCGCAAACGCCCGCGAAGCGCCACGCGATCGCCCGCGAACATCGAGTGCAAGTCATCGACTTCAGCGAGCAGATCGCGGGCACGGACATGAAATGCGCGCCCGTCCTCCGTCAACTGCACGCTGCGCGTCGTCCGGTGCAGGAGCCTGACACCGACATCTTCTTCCAGCTTCCGGACCGCCGTGGAGGCCCGCCCCTTTTGGATGCCCAGGCTATCGGCCGCGCGGGTGAAGCTCCCCATTTCGGCCACCGTTATGAAGATGAGGATGGGTTCAAGATTCTGCATTTTCGTGCCTTAGCATTGTTCGTTCCAGAGAGAACAGTGCGTTCATTTGTGCGGCATTTATCATATCCAAGAGACACAGTAATCCTCCGAATGAGACCTCCATCGGAGAAGCACAAGTGTCCGGAACTATCACCCCGCATCGGGCGCCTGAAGCCATGGCCTTGCATCGCAGCCTGTGGGCCGGCCGGATCATGAGCGCGTTTGTCGTTATCGCTCTGGTGGCAGACGGCACTATTCAGCTTTTCGCGCCGGCACAGATCGCGAGCATGTTGCAGGAAACCGGGTTCGCGATGGACCTCACCCAAGTCGTCGGTCCGATCATCCTCACCTGCGCCATCCTTTACGCCATCCCGGCCACCGCCGTCCTAGGGGCGATCCTGGTAACGGGCTTTTTGGGCGGCGCCATCTGCGCCCATGTCCGCATCGGTGAATTGGGATCGGCGCCCGAACTGATTTCGCTGCTTCTGGGCGCGATGACTTGGGGCGGCCTCTATCTGCGCGATCCCCGTATCCGGGTCCTTCTACCGCTCATCCATTGAACCAACCGGGACAGTGCTCTGTCCTCAACATCAGGAGAAAACGCATGTTTTTAGTAATGGGAATCACGGGAAATGTGGGCGGCGCGACGGCAAGGCATTTGCTAGCGCAAGGCAAGAAGGTGCGCGCGCTGGTCCGCGACCACGAGAAGGCGTTGAGCTGGGCGAACCAGGGCGTGGAACTGGTAGACGGCGATTGGAATGACCCGGCAGCCATCGAGCGGGCGCTCAAAGGCGTCGAAGGCGCGTTTGTCATGTTGCCCCCTGTCTGGGCGCCGTCGCCCGATTACAAAGAAGCAAAGGGCGTGATTGCAAACTATGTCGAGGCGCTCACCAAGGCAGCGCCGCCGCGCGTGGTTGCGCTTTCGTCGATGGGTGCGAACAGAACCAGCGGGCACGGGGTCATCATGGCCTTGTCGCTTCTGGAGCAAGGTTTTCGCGACCTGATATCGCCAGTTGCCTTTGTGCGCGCAGGCGGGTTCTTCGAAAATTTTCTTTTCGGCTTGCAGGTCGCGCAGAGCGGAACGCTACCGGTCTTCTATGATCCGACAAACCGGAAATCGACCATGGTCGCGACGAACGACATCGGCGCGGAGGTCGCAACCCTTTTGACCGAGCCAGCGTGGTCAGGGCAGCGCGTCGTCGAGATTGGTTCGATGGTCACTGCGGATGAAGTCGCGGAGCAATTGGGCGAAGTCCTGAATCTCGACGTGGAAGCCTTTGCAATCCCGCGTGCAGGGTGGGCGGAAGCGTTAGAGCAATTCGGCATCCCGAAGGGTCACAGCGGACCTGCCGAAGAAATGTATGAGGCCGTGAATGCCGGATGGATGGACCTCGGCGTCGAGCGGACGGAACACGTGGCGGGGACGATGTCCGCACGCGACGTCTTTGCAGCGGCACAGAAGGCCATGACGGCGTGAACCGAAGAGGACGCAGAAGGCGACGCATTCCAACCAGGTGACGGCGAGGGCTCGACGGCACGGCTATCCCGTCGCAGGAGGGGCGATCTCACATGGCATGGGAGAAAGGCAGCGGCGCGATCTTGCCGTCGAGCCGCTGCGCCAGTTCGATCGAGAAGGCGCGAACCTGATCATAGGGCCGATGATAGAGTCGGATCGACTCGATCAGTCCTTCGGCGTCCCGCGCGAGAAT
>NZ_JBFRDQ010000112.1:0-17170 GCF_052113865.1 Allobosea sp. TAB14
GGTCTATCTCGCCGAATTGCCGGGGCTGATCGCCTCGGGCGAGATCAAGATGGCCGAGATCGACGCCTGCGTCCGCGAGGTGCTGGGCGCGAAATACGATATGGGCCTGTTCGCCGACCCGTTCCTGCGCATGGGCAAGCCCGAGGACGATCCGGTCGACGTCAAGGCCGACAGCCGCCTCAACCGCCAGCCGGCCCGCGAGATCGCCCGCGAGACCATCGTGCTGCTGGAGAACCGCAACCAGACCCTGCCGCTGAAGAAGCAAGGCACCATCGCGCTCATCGGCCCGCTGGCGGATTCCGGGCTCGACATCCTCGGAAGCTGGTCGGCCCAGGGCGTGCCCGAGCAGGCAGTGACGCTGCGCGCCGGCCTCGAGGCGGCGATCGAGGGCAAGGCGCGCCTCGTCACCGCCCGCGGCTCCAACGTCATCGACGACCAGAAAGTGGTCGAGTACCTCAACTTCCTGAACTGGGACAAACCCGAGGTCGTCCAGGACCCGCGCAGCATCGAGGCGATGATCGAGGAAGCCGTCTCGGTCGCCAGCCAGGCCGATGTGGTGATCGCCGCCGTCGGCGAGTTGCGCGGGATGTCGCATGAATCCTCAAGCCGCGTCAGCATCGACATGCCCGGCTCGCAGCGCCGGCTGCTGCAGGCGCTCAAGGCGACCGGCAAGCCGCTCGTCGTCGTGCTGATGAACGGCCGGCCGCTCGCGATCGGCTGGGAGAAGGACAATGCCGACGCGCTGCTGGAGACCTGGTACACCGGCACCGAAGGCGGCAATGCCATCGCCGACGTGCTGTTCGGCGATCACAACCCCTCCGCCAAGCTGCCGATCAGCTTCCCGCGCTCGGTCGGTCAGATCCCGACCTATTACAACGCCCTGCGCATCGGCCGGCCCTATACCGAGGGCAAGCCGGGCAACTACACCTCGCAATATTTCGAAGAGGCGCAAGGCCCGCTCTATCCCTTCGGCTTCGGCCTGAGCTACAGCCGCTTTGCGCTGAAGGATCTGAAGCTTTCGGCCACGCGCCTCAAGCGCGGCCAGAAGCTGAGCGCCGAGGCGACGCTGACCAATGAGGGCAGCTATGAGGGCGCCAATGTCGTGCAGCTCTACATCGCCGACCCCTACGCCTCGATCGCGCGGCCGGTGAAGGAGCTGAAGGGCTTCCAGAAGGTCACGCTCAAGCCGGGCGAGAGCCGCGTCGTGCGTTTCGAGATCGGCGAGGACGAGCTCAAATTCATCAATGGCGAGCTCAAGGAAGTGGTCGAGAACGGGCGCTTCGACGTGCAGCTCGGCCTCGATTCGCACGACGTCCTGGTACAGAGCTTCGAGCTCGTCTGACGCGTTCCCGAAGCGCGGCAGGCTCTATGCCCTGCCCCGCCGCCCCGTGGAACTCTCGGCCGGTAGCAGCCGGCCGGCGCCGGAGAGGATGCTGGCGGCGAGCGCCCGCGCCGCCTCCTCATGCGACTGCCCGCCGACCACGACGAACTCGATCGAGCCCAGCCGGGGGAGCGCCTCGCGCGGCTCGGCCTCGGCCAGCCCGGGCGGGATCAAGCGCGCCGAATGGGCGGTGACGCCGAGCCCCGCCACCGTCGCGGCGCGCAAGCCCGCAAGGCTTCCGCTGGTGCAGGCGACGCGCCAGGCCCGGCCGGCCTGTTCCAGCGTCTCGATCGCATGGATGCGCGTGATGCTCGGCGGCGGATAGAGCACCAGCGGCACCACCGGTTGCTCGGCCAGCCGCGAGCCCGGCCGCCCGACCCAGACCAGCCGCTCCTCCCAGGCGACGACGCCGCGCGCGTCGCCATTGCGGCGCTTGACGAAGATGAGGTCGAGATCGCCCGCATCGTATTGCTCGTAGAGCCGGCCGCTCAGCCCCACCGTCAGCTCCAGATCGACGGCATGATGCTGCATCGCGAATTCCGCGAGGATGTCCGGCAGCGCCGTGAAGGCGAAATCCTCGGAGACGCCGAGCCGCAGGCGCCCCCGCAGCGTCGAGCCCTTGAGATAGTGCTCGATGCGGCTGCCGGCCTCGAGGACCTGCCGGGCGAAGGGCTGGATCGCATCGCCATCCGGCGTCGGACGGACCTCATGCGTATCCCGTGCCAGCAGCTTGCGCCCCACCCGCTTCTCCAGCCGCGCCACATGCTGGCTGACTGAGGATTGCCGTAAGCCGAGCTGCCGCGCCGCTTCGGTGAAGCTCAGCGTCTCGCAGACCTTGAGGAAGCTGCGCAGCAGCACGGGATCGAGCGGTTTCGGATCGGATGTCATCCCATCATGATTCATGATGAGCAATATCATGTCCAGTCCGGATCAAAATGAGCCGGCGATCTGTTACAGCATCGGCCCGAAAGTGGCAGGCGATTTTCGGAACAGGCCGATGCCGCAGAAGCCACTCATTCAGGAGGGCATCAGATGCTCCGCCGCACCCTCACCCGTTTCGGCATCGACCCCTATCTGCTTGCGCTCCTCGCCACCGTCGCGGTCGCGATCATCCTGCCGGCCACCGGCCGG
The DNA here is from genome assembly GCF_052113865.1 of Allobosea sp. TAB14. Lineage (NCBI taxonomy): Bacteria > Pseudomonadati > Pseudomonadota > Alphaproteobacteria > Hyphomicrobiales > Alloboseaceae > Allobosea > Allobosea sp. TAB14. Next base: position 2,513 of record NZ_JBFRDQ010000112.1, read on the forward strand.
GGCGCCGTGGTCGCCAATGACGCGGTCTCCGTGGCGGTCGCGCTGCTGTTCTTCCTCTATGGCGCACGGCTCTCGCCGAAGGCGGTCTGGGACGGGCTGCTGCACTGGCGGCTGCAATCCCTCGTCTTCGCCAGCACCTATGTGCTGTTCCCGCTGCTCGGGCTCGGCCTGACCAAGGCGTTCGGAAACTTTCTCTCCCCCACTCTGATTCTCGGGCTGATGTTCGTCTGCGTGCTGCCCTCGACGGTGCAATCCTCCATCGCCTTCACCTCGATCGCGCGCGGCAATGTCGCCGCCGCTTTGTGCAGCGCCTCGGTCTCGAACCTGTTCGGCATGGTGGTGACGCCGCTGCTCGTCATGCTGCTGCTCAACGCGAACGGCGGGGGTTTCAGCACCGCGGCGGTGGAGAGCATCGCGCTCCAGCTCCTGGCGCCCTTCGCGGTCGGCCAGATCCTGCGCCCCTGGATCGGCACATTCCTGCAGCGGCACAAGGCGGTGATCTCGCTGGTCGACCGCGGCTCGATCCTGCTCGTCGTCTACGMTGCCTTCAGCGAAGGCATGGCGGCCGGCATCTGGTCGCAGGTCACGGCGGGCGACCTCGTCRCCGTCGTGCTGCTCGACATGGTCCTGCTCGCGGCCGTTCTGGTGATCACGACGGTCGTCAGCCGCCGCTTCGGCTTCTCCAAGGAGGACGAGATCGCCATCGTCTTCTGCGGCTCGAAGAAGAGCCTGGCGAGCGGCATTCCGATGGCCAACATCCTCTTCCCCGGCCAGGCGCTCGGCCTCATCGTCCTGCCGCTGATGCTGTTCCACCAGATCCAGCTCTTCGCCTGCGCCACATTGGCGCAGCGCTACGCCAAGCGTCCCGTCGAGACCCATCCCGAGCCGGAATCCCAGCCCATGCTCGGCCCGGCAAAGGCCTGAACGAAGCCGGGCGCGCGATCTGCGCGCTTACGTCTCACCTCGCTCCACCGGAACAAGCCGGGCTTCAGCCTTGTTGATCCCCTGCCTGCCCCCACATGAAAGGACGTCGCTCTCCCGGAAGCGAGCGCCTTCATGGAAGGGCGCCGTGGAGACAGGGCGAGGCCCAACGCGATCCGGGCCGGCCTCGCCGGATGTCACCGCTGAGAAGCCGCGACGGCCGCTGCTGCGGCCCGCCTCGAAGCGGCATCATGGCGGCTGGTCGCCATAGGGTGAAGCCCGGCCGTCGCTCACGATGGAGGATTGCATGAGCAAGGACGAGAAGGCACAGCGCGAAATCAGGAAGATCGCCTACGGCATCTGGATGCAGGAAGGCCAGCCGGAAGGCCGTGACCGCGAGCATTGGGAGGCCGCCAAGGAAATCTGGGCCTTCCGCAGCCACAACCATGTCCTCACCGACGAGAACGAGGACTCGTTCGGCGCAGCCCGGCCGATGCCGCCCGATCTGACCGACCGGCACGAACGCCGCCGCCCGCCGCGCGGCCGTGCGATGTAAGGCTGCGCGCCCGCAGGCCGGTGGGGATGCACCGGCAAGGGTTCAGGCCAGCAAAAGCCTGTTGTCAGGGGCAGATATAGCCGCTGGGCGTCGCCGCGCAGCGTGCGCCGGTCGGCAGGATGAGCGCGCCGCCGCGATCGCGCCGGACATAGTCGCCGTTCGGCAGCTGGAAGCCTCCGGTGGGATCGGGCGTGACCCGCGTCCCGTCGGGAAGGACGAGCTGGCCGCCATCGCGAAGGATCTGCTTCGCCGTGCCGCCCTGCGGGACAGGTGCAGGTTCCGGGCGATTTGAAACGCAGCCCGCAACGAGGACCGCCAGAGCTCCAAGGGTTACCGATGTCCTGATCATGACCTCACCTGTGCCGCGTCGACGAGGAAACCGAAAGGGCGATGGCGCCTCCGCCATCGCCCGATACTCACGCGGCGAAAGATAGCTCGAAAGCCATTTCCGCCGAAACGGTCAAAACGCTCAGTAGACCCAGCGGCAAACGCGGACCGGACGGCCGAAGCGGTTGCGGTGCACCGTGCAGACCTGACGCCGCGGACGCGGGCGATGGTAGGGAGGACGCGGGCGGTGGCCGGGGTGAGGACGGTGAGAATACTGCACCTGCTCGATCGGGGTGCCGTCAGGCAGCGTCGCGGCCTTCTCGGAGGGCATGGCGCCGAGCGCCTGGCCGGCAGCGCCGAGCCCAGCCGCATCAGCCTTGCCAGCCACGGCGACCGTGGCGGCGCCAGCGGAAAGGGCAAACAGCCCGAGCAGGAAAGAACGTCGTTCCATAAGCGTTTCTCCAAATCGCATGAACAAAGCCCAGTCGAATCAAACGAGACAAGGCTATTGCCCAAAACGGGTGATGAGCAAGAATGTTTCGTTAACGGCGCTCGACCGAAATCGATGGCACCGCTTTCGAGAACACGATGCAGTTTAGAATCGCGATTCTGAACGGAACCCGACAGCGATCTGGAGCATCGACATTTTCTTGTCGTCGCCGCGGCCCGATCATTGGCCGACGATCCGACCAAGTCGAAGCAGGACTTCCGGCGGAAACCATGCAGATGCCGCCATAACGGCATCCCAGACATCTCTCCCTGAGACAGTGGGGCGCGCTACACGGCCGGCGGCGTGCCATGCGTGTGGAAGCTCTCGATCGTCTTGAGCCCCCAGGCCTGCCCCTTCTTCCGCTCTGTCTCGGTCCAGGTCACGGTCTGCCAGTCCGGGTCCAGGATCAGGCGCGCGCCGGCATTGGCGATCTCGACGCGGTTGCCGGCCGGCTCATAGACATAGAGGAAGAAGGTCTGCTGCACCGCATGCTTGTGCGGGCCGGTCTCGATGAAGACGCCGTTCTCCAGGAAGAGATCGGCCGCCTCCAGAATGTGCTCGCGCTGGTCAACCGCATAAGTGACATGGTGGAAGCGCCCCTGCGCCGGCGTGTGGTCGCGCGTATAGGCGATGTCGTAGCTCTTGTTGTTGACGGTGAACCAGCAGCCGCCGACCTCGCCGGAATCCAGCACGATCTGCTCGGTGACGCGGCTGCCCAGCGCCTTCGGCATGAAGTCGCGGATCGCGGCGACGTCCTGCGCCAGCAGGTTGACGTGATCGATCCGGCGCACGGCGCAGCCCCGGCCATGGTTGCGCTGCGCCTGGTTCTTCAGCGCCGGCCGCTCGCCTTCGGGCGCCACATATTTGTTCGTGTCGAAATAGATCTCGAAGACATGGTTGTCGGGGTCGCGGAAGCGATAGGCGCGGCCATGGCCGAGGTCGCCCTCGACCCAACCGATGCCCGCGCCCATCCCCTCGATTCCCGCGACGCGGCGCAGGAGCGCCGCCTCGCTCGCAGCGCGATAGCCGATATGGCCGACGCCGGTCGTATTCGAGGCCGTCAGCTTCAGCGTGTGGAACTCRTAGTCGTCCCAGGCGCGCAGATAAACGSWGTCGCCCTCSCGYCCGCTCTCSGTCAGYCCGARGATRTTGACGAAGAAGTCGAGGCTCTCCTGCGGCTTGTTGGTGAAGAGCTCGACATGGCCGAGATGGGCGATGTCGAAGCAGGGCTCGGCGCTCATGTCTGGTGTCCTCTGGAGCAAGCTGATTTTGCACGGAGCCACGCGGTCATCCCGGGCTTGACCCGGGATCCATGCCGGAGCGTTTCCGATCAATGTTCAGGCATGGATCCCGGATCTTCGCTTCGCTCCGTCCGGGATGACCAGATTTCCCCCCAAAGGCGCTCTCAGCCCCAGACTTCCTTCGCCACTTCGAGTATGCGCGAGAGCTTGGCCCATTGCTCGTCCTCGGCCAGCACATTGCCTTCTTCCGTCGAGGCGAAGCCGCATTGCGGCGACAGGCAGAGCTGTTCGAGCGGCGCGAACTTGGCGGCCTCCTCGATCCGGCGCTTGAGATTGTCCTTACTCTCGACCGTGCCGAACTTGGAAGTGACGAGGCCGAGCACGACCTGCTTGTCGCCCTTGGGCAGGAAGCGCAGCGGCTCGAAGCCGCCGGAACGGTCATCGTCCCACTCCATGAAATAGCCGTCGACATCGATCTGATTGAAGACGAGATCGGCCACCGGCTCGTAGCCGCCGGACGCGATGAAGGTCGATTTGAAGTTGCCGCGGCAGGTATGGGTGGTGATCTGCATGTCGGCGGGCTTGGCCTTCAACGCCGCGTTGAGCACGTCGCGATAGACGAAAATCAGCTTGTCCGGATCGTCGCCGCGCTCGGCCAGCATCTTGCGCTGCTCGGGATCGCAGAAATAGGACAGGCTGGTGTCGTCGAGCTGCAGATAGCGGCAGCCGGCATCGTAGAAGGCCTTGATCGCCTTGGCGTAAGCCTTGCCGAGATCGTCGTAGTAATCCTCCATCTTGAGATAGGCGCTCGGATCGATCGCCTTCCGCCCGCCGCGGTAATGCAGCATGGACGGGCTCGGGATGGTCATCTTCGGCACGCGGCTGGTCACCGAGGCCAGGAACTTGAAATGGGCCAGATGCGGGTGGTCGGCCGGGAAGTCGAGCTTGCCGGTGACGCGGATGCCATGCCCCTTCGTGGCGACGCCCTTGAACTGGATGCCGGCATCGGTCTCGTAGGTCGTGACGCCGGTCAAGCCGTCGAGGAAGTCGAAATGCCAGAAGGCGCGGCGGTATTCGCCGTCGGTCACCGCCTGCAAGCCGATCTCCTCCTGCTTGCGGACGAGCTTTTTGATCTCCTCGTCCTCGATCTTCGTCAGCTCGGCCTGCGCCATCTCGCCCGCAGCGACCTTGGCGCGGGCTTCCTTGACGGGCGCGCTGCGCAGCAGGCTTCCCACCATGTCGCCCCGGAACGGTGGCTTCTTCCTCTGGGTCATCGCGTTTCCTCCGGTTCTTGACGGTCAGGCTGCGGCGGCGAGGCCGAGATGGTGTTCGAGCCGTTCAGGCTCGGCGATGAGCGTAGCACTGCGCTCGGCGAGGACCACGCGGCCGCGTTCGAGCACGATCGTCTCGTCCGTCAGCTCGAGGATCTTGCGCGCATGCTGCTCGATCACGATGGCGGAAAGCCCCTCCTCGCGGAACAGGGCCTTCAGCGCCTTGAGCAGCTCCTCGACGATGATCGGCGCCAACCCCTCGGTCGGCTCGTCGAGCAGCAGAAGCTTCGGGTTGAGCATCAAGGCCCGGCCGATCGCCAGCATCTGCTGCTCGCCGCCGGAAAGCTGGTTGCCGAGATTGGTCTTCCGCTCCGCCAATCGCGGGAACATGCCGAAGACGCGGGCGGCATCCCAGGGCCCCGGCCGGGCCACCGCCGTCAGGTTCTCCAGCACGGTCAGCGACTTGAAGATGTTGCGCTCCTGCGGAACCCAGCCGATGCCGGCATGCGCCCGCTGCTCCGGCGAGGCGGCGGTGAGATCACGCCCGGCCAGCACGATCCGCCCGCCGCGCCGGCGGGTGACGCCAATGATGCTGTTGACCAAAGTCGTCTTGCCGACGCCGTTGCGGCCGAGCAGCGCGAGCGAATGTCCTTCGGCAAGCGTCAGGTCGATGTCGAACAGCACCTGCGCCTCGCCATAGCCGGCGCTCAGCTTCTCGATCTTGAGCAACTCAGGCAGCGATGCGTCAGGCATGGGCGCCCTCGCCGAGATAGGCCGCGCGCACGCTGCTGTCGCGCGCCATCTCGTCGGGCGTCCCCTCCGCCAGCACGCGGCCATTGACCAGCACCGTGATCCGCGTCGCGAAGCGGAAGACGAGATCCATATCGTGCTCGATCAGCAGCACGGAGACGTCGTCCGGGAGTGCGGCAACCGTCTGCATCAATTCGCGCCGCTCGGCCTCCGGCACGCCGGCCGCCGGCTCGTCGAGCAGCAGCACGCTCGGCCTTGCAGCGAAGGCGGCGGCGATCTCGATCTGGCGCTGCTTGCCATAGGGCAGCGTCGCGATGCGCCGGTCCGTGATGTCGTCGAGCCGGAAGCGCGTCAGAATCTCGGCAGTCTGACCCACCAGCTCCAGATCGCGGTCGAGTGCGCGAAACGGATGGCTGCCACGGCCGAGCCGCTCGGAGGTGACGAGCGCGATCATCTCGAGCGGCGTCATCGTCCCGAAAAGCTGGTTGATCTGGAAGGTGCGGGCGAGCCCGCGCTTCACTCGCGCCTCGCGCGGCAACGCGGTAATGTCCTCGCCCATCAGTTCGATGCGGCCGGAGCTCGGCCTGAGCACGCCGGTGAGCTGGTTGACGAAGGTGGTCTTGCCGGCGCCGTTCGGGCCGATCAGCGCATGGCGCGCGCCCTTCGCGAGCGTGAAATCGACATGATCGGTCGCGGTGATGCCGCCGAAGCTCTTGGACAGGTCGAAGGTTTGCAGCACCGCGCTCATCGGGCCGCTCCCTTGCCGAGCCGGGCGAAGCGTGCCGCAGCGGCCTTGACCGCGCCATGGATCATCTCGCGCCCGCCGAGCACGAAGAGCACGAGGAAGAGCCCGATCCAGAACATCCAGTATTGCGGCGTGAAGCTCGCGATCAGGTCCTGCAGCAGCTTGAAAGCGATCGCCCCGATCAGCCCGCCATAGAGATAGCCGGCGCCGCCAATGATCAGCACGAGCATCAGATCGGCCGAGCGGTGGAAATCGAGCACGTCGAGCGAGACGAATTGCGTCGTCTGGGCAAGCAGCGCGCCCGCCGCCCCGGCATAGGCCGCCGCGAGCGTGTAGACGGCGGCAAGACGCCGATCATTCGGAACTCCCGAGGCCGCGGCCCGCAGCGGATTGTCGCGGATCGCGCGCAGGCTCAGGCCGAAGGGCGAATGCACGACCCGCCTTGCGATCAGGAACAGCAGGAAGAGGACCGAGAGCGAATAAAAATAGGCGGTGCGGCCGAAAATATCGAAATCGAACAGGCCGAGCACAGGCGCCATCATGATGCCCTGCAAACCGTCGGCGCCGCCGGTCAGCGTGCTGAACGAATTCGCCAGCTCGTAGAGGATCAGCGCCACGCCGAGCGTGATCATCAGCCGGGTGAGATCGGTGCCGCGCAAGACGAGCGGGCTGGTGACGAGGCCGAGCAGCCCGGCCGCTCCCATGCCGGCCAACAGCCCGGCGAACGGATCGGCCGAGACATGTTTGGCGAGCAACCCGGCCGCATAGGCGCCCATGCCGAGGAAGGCGGCGTGTCCCAGCGAGACGATGCCGGCATAGCCGAGGATCAGGTCGAGCGAGAGCGYGAAGAGGGCGAGGATCGCGATCTCGTTGAGCAGCAGCAGGTTGCGCGGGAACAGCAGGAAGGCCGCGAAGGCGAGACACCAGAAGACGATTTCGGCCGGATGCCAGCGCCGCGAGGCGAACAGCGCCTGCCGGACGCGTGTCTCGAACACGGGCATCGTCATGCCCGCGCCCTCGCGAACAGCCCATGCGGCCGGGTGATCAGCAGCGCGACCATCAGCGCGTAGATGATRAAGGCKCCGRCCTGCGGCACGAAATACTTGCCGACGACATCGGCGACGCCGAGCAGCATCGCGGCGAAGAACGGCCCGGTGATGCTGGACGTGCCGCCCACGGTGACGACGATCAGGAAGTAGATCATGAATTTCAGAGGGAAGGTGGGGTCGAGGCCCATGAGCTCGATGCCGAGCGCGCCGCCCAATCCGGCCAGCCCCGATCCGAGCGCGAAGGTCAGCGCGAACAGGCGGTTGACGGGGATGCCGAGGCCACGCGCCACCCGCGCATCGTCGACCGCCGCGCGCAGCCGGCTGCCGAAGCGGGTGCGGGTGAAGCCCCATTGCAGCGAGACGGCGAGCAGGCCGCAGACGACAATGACGAAGAGCCGGTAGCGGCCGATGCCGATGCCAGCGACCTCGAAGCGCCCCTGCAGCCAGTCCGGCAGGCGGATGAATTGCTGGGTCGAGCCCATCAGCCAGTCCGTGCCGGCCACCGCCATGAAGACCAGCCCGATCGAGAACATCACCTGGTCGAGATGGCTTTTCGTGTACATCGGCCGGTAGATCAGCCGCTCCAGCACGACGCCGACCAGCGCCGCCGCGAGGAAGGCGAGCGGCAGGCTCGCCAGGAACGGCAGGCCGAGCCGCTGCATCGCCAGCACGGCGACATAGCCGCCGAGCATCGCGAAGGCGCCGTGGGCGAGGTTGACGAAATTCATCAACCCCATGGTCACGGAGAGCCCGCAGCCGAGAACGAACAGCACCATCCCATAGGCGATGCCGTCGAACAGGATGGTCAGCATGCGCGTCGATCCGCCGCCGTCGGAAAACCCGTCACTTGCGGGCCTTTACCGGGTCCTTGACGTCCTTGATCGTCTCGAACTCGACATTGTGCAGCTCGGAGCCGAGCTTCTGCGTCTTGCGGACATAGATGTTCTGGATGATGTCGCGGGTGTCGGGGTCGATCTTCACCGGCCCGCGCACGCTCTCCCAGGAGGCGCCTTTCATCGCCGCGATCAGCTTGTCGCCGCTGGCGTCGCCTTTGGTCGCGTCGAGCGCCTTGGCGATCAGCTTCATCCCGTCATAGCCGCCGACCGCCATGAAGTTCGGGCGCATGCCGGGATTGGCCTTCTGGAAGGCTTCGACGAAGGCCTTGTTCGCCGGRCTGTCATGCGCGGCCGAATAGTGGTGCGTGGTGATGGCGCCGAGCGCGACATCGCCCATGCCTTCGAGGATGTCGTCATCGACCACGTCGCCGGTGCCGATCAGCTTGACGCCGGCCTTGTCGAGGCCGCGCTCGATGAACTGCTTCATGAACTGCGCGCCGACGCCCGACGGCACGAAGACAAAGAGCGCGTCGGGCTTGGCCTCCGAGACGCGCTGGAGGAAGGGCGCGAAATCCGGATTGCGCAGCGGGATGCGCACGCTCTCGACGGTCCCACCGGCCTCCTTGAACGTGTTGGCGAAGGAGGTTTCGGCATCGATGCCCGGCCCGTAATCGGTGACGACGGTGAAGACCTTCTTGATGCCGTTCTTGGCGGCCCAGTTGGCCATCGGCTCGGAAGCCTGCGGCAAGGTGAAGGAGGTCCGCACGATATAGGGCGAGGCCTCGGTGATCGAGGCGGTCGCCGCCGCCATCACGATCTCCGGCACCTTGGCCTGCGTCGCGATCTGTGCGGTCGCCATGGCAAGCGGCGTCAGCCCGAAGCCGGCAAGCACCGAGACCTTTTCGTTGACGACAAGCTCCTGGGCGAGGCGCCGCGTCGCATCGGCGTTGCCGGCATCGTCCTTGAGGATCACTTCGAGCTTGCGACCGCCATGGGTGGCGCCTTCCCTGGCGAGGAACAGCTTCACCGCGGCATCGATCTGCTTGCCGGTCGAGGCGAAAGGCCCCGTCATCGGCAGGATCAGGCCGATCTTCACCGCCTCCTGCGCCAGTGCGAACCCGCTCGTCGAGGCGGCCAGCGCCAGCCCGAGCATGCCACCGAGTAACGTCCTGCGAACCGTCATGTCCGTTCCCTTCCCCTGAATTGGCTCTCTGCGAAGCCGTTCTTTGTCCCCATCGTCGTCGCGATGGACGCGGCCCGCTTTGGCAGGGCCTTTGCGCATAGCCTACATATCCCGTCCGCCTTCGCCAGCCGCCAATCGTCTAGGTTTTTCGTCTTCCTTGGACTGGCGGGCGCGGATGCCCACCGGGTCATGCCAGCGCCTCCAGCGCTTCCGGAAACAGCCGCTGATAGGCCTCGCCATAGGTCATCGCCTTGCCGGAGTTGCGGCCGCCCTGCATGCCGCGATTGAGCGCGACGCGGGTGTAATATTCCCAGAGATGCTTCTGCGCGGCGAGGATCTCGAAGGCCCGGCGCTTCACCTCCCAGACCTCGTCGATGTTGAGGATGACATTCGGCTTGAAGTCGCATTGCTCGGGCTGGTGCGGCTCGAACAGGAAGACCGGCGGGGCGGCATAGGCACGCTCCGGATCGGGCTTGTGGCCGGCCGCCTGCGCGATGATGCGGGCCTCCTGGGCGAAGCGCGCCGCCTCGGGATGGTCGACATTGTAGGGGTCTTCGAGTGCATGGGTCAGCACGAAGCTCGGCCCCAATTCGTGGAAGATGTCGATGGCGCGGTCGAGCATCTCCGGCGTGGTGCGCAGCGGATAGTCGCCTGCGTCCATGAACTCGATCTCGGCGCCGAGCAGTTCGGCCGCAGCCTCGGCCTCCTCCCGGCGCTGGGCCTTGACCTCCTCCATCCTGACGCCAGCCTTCTTCCAGGCGAACTGGCTCTCGCCGCGCTCGCCATAGGACAGGCAGAGGATCTTCACCCGCATCCCGCGCTTCGCATGCAGCGCGATGGCGCCGCCCGCGCGCCAGACGAAATCACCCGGATGGGCGGTGATCACGAGACCCGTCTTCTGCGCGTTCGCCATCGAAACCTCAACCCTCTCTCAACTCATTCGGCGGCATGGCGGGCGCTGCCCGCATGTGCAGCCAGGGCGCTCGCCGGCACGAAGGAGCGGCCCTCCATCAGGATGCGTGCGGTGCGCAGGAGCCCGGCCCGCTCGACCACAGGTCGCTCGGCCGTGCCGCCGACCGTGAGTGTCACCGTGAACTCCCCCGTGGGATGCTCGACCGAGAGCGAGCGCTCGCGGCCCTCGGGCATCGCCGCGACGGACGCCGCCGGCGAACCCGGCAGCACTGCCGCGGTCGCGACCGTCACTGCCGCGAAAACACCGATCGAGGCGTGGCATTCATGCGGGATGAAGCTGCGCGTGCAGATCGCGCCACCGGCCTGCGGCGGCGCGACGAGCGCGATCTTCGGCACGACCTTCCCGGAAACATCGCCCAGGTTCATCAGCGGCCCGGCTGCGAGCCTGATGCGCTCGATCCGCTGCTTCAGCTCCCTATCCTTCGGCGATGGTGCCGGTGTTGATGGTGCGGACCCGGACGGTCGTGCGCGCGCCCTGCGCCTTGACCAAACCGCGCGCCAGGGCAAAGGGCCCGATGCCGGCGAGGATGTTGCCGCAATTCGGTGTCGTATCGACTTGCGCCGTCTCGATGCCGACCTGCGCGAACAGGAAATCGATGTCGCAGCCTGGCTCGCTCGATGGCGAGACGATCGCGACCTTGCTCGTCAGCGGATGCGCGCCGCCGAGCCCGTCGACCTGCCGCTTGTCGGGCGAGCCCATCACCGCAAGCAGGAATGCGTCCCGCGCCGCATTGTCAGCCGGCAGGTCGCCGCGCAGGAAATAGGCTCCCTTCGAGGTGCCGCCGCGGATCAGCATGCAGGGAATGGCGATCTGGGCCATGGCCTCAGGCTCCTGCCGCCGGTTTGGCGCGCGCCCCACGCTGCTGAGCGTCCGCGATGGCGCTGGCGAGGCCGGGTTCGAGGCCGGCGGCGGCGAGCATCTCGGCTGCCTCGCGCATCTCCGCCGCCCGCCGGATGCCGTGGGTCGCGACACGCTCGCGCATATCGGCCGCGAGCGCATGGAAATCGATGGAGGGAAAGGTCTCGTGCAGGCTGGCGAAGACGGGGTCCTTGACGTCCCAGGCCTCGCAGGCGGCAGCGCAATCCACCATCAGCGCCTCCAGTCCCTTGATGACGATGCTGCGGCAGAGCTTCATCGCCGATGCCCGTCCGAAGATTTCGGAGACCGGTGTCAGGTTCATACCGAGTCGGTTGAGCACCTCGGCCGCGTCCATCGCCTTCGGGCCGCCGGCGAGGATCGGGACTCTCAAGCCGGGCTTCAGCACCGGAGCCATCACCGCCGCCTCGACATAATCGGCGCCGCTTGCCGCAATCGCCTGCGCCGCCCGCTGCTTGGTCGTAGGCGCGGCCGAATTGACATCGACGAAGATCTGGCCGGGTTTCAGCCAACGTGCCGCCTCGGCGGCCACCGCCTCGGTGCGGTCGGCCGTGACGGCCGAGAAGACGAACGCGGCATCGGCGCAGGCCCGTTCGGCTGTGTCGGCGCAGGTCACGCCGATCCGGCGCGCCGCCTCCTCGAGCCTGCTGCCCGGCCTGCTGCCGAAAAGCAGGTCATAGGCGTGAATCCCGGCCACGCCATGGGCCAGGAATCCGCGCGAGAACGTCTGGCCGACCTCGCCATAGCCGATGAACGCGATCCTGGCCGAACCAGCCATCGCCGCCACTCCCTTGTGCGTTTTCTCCCGCAGCAAAGGTGGAGCAGCCTCATTCCCTCATCAAATGATAAGAATGCAGCGATTGATTAATTTCATTCATCTCGGCGCGGCGTGATGCTGCGCTTCAGGGCCTGGCTCAGTAACGAGAGAAGATCGCGCGCCACGGGCCGCAGCGGCACGGTCTTGCGCGTGACGATGCCCAGCGTGCGCGTGACGGTCGGCGAACGCAGCGGCACCGCCACCAGACCGCCGGCCTCGACCGCGTCGAGCGCGAGCTGAGGGACGATCGCGTAGCCGATGCCGGAGCGCACCAGGCTGACCGCCGTGACCACCCGCTGGACCTCGTAGCGCCAGGTCAGGCTCTCGCGCCGTGCGCCCAGCGCATCGTCGATGAGGATGCGGTTGCCGGTTTCGGCGCTGATCCGCACCAGCGGCTCGCCTTGCAACTGCGCCCATGTCAGCGAAGCGGCCTGGGCCAGCGGCATGTCGCGATGGCTGACCAGAACGAAGGGCTCCTTCACGACCGGCTTCAGCTCCAGATCCCAGCGATTGGCGGCAACGATGGTGACGCCGAACTCGACCTCGCCGGACTGGACCTTGCCGGCGATCTCGGACGCCGAATTGTCATGGACCCTCACCCCGACGCCGGGACGGCGTCTGGCGAAGGCGGCGATGACCGACGGCATGCAATGCACCGCGACGGTCGGCAGACAGCCGACCGAGACCTGCTCGTCCCCTTCCTGCAGATCGATCCGGACTTCGTCGAGTGCGGAACCGAGATCCTCGAAGATGCGCCGCGCCCGCGGCAGCAGCGTCGTGCCGGCGGCRGTCAGGGAGACCTGCCGGGTCGTGCGCAGAAAAAGCGGCGTGCCGAGCATCTCCTCCAGCTTGCGGATGCGATGGCTGAGCGCGGTCTGGGAGAGATTGAGATGGGAGGCGGCAGCGCGGAAGCTGCCGCGCTCGGCTATGGCGACGAAAGCCTGAAGTCCCAGGACGTCAACGCGCATGAAAACAGCCCGTGCACAGCAACCCCATGGCAACTGCGCGCAATGCGGAAGAGGCGGAGAGGGATGGATGTGGCTTTCCGCGCCTCTTACCGAGTAAGATCAATAGCTTAATGCCTATCGACCGTGTGTAGCACTCCGGCAGCTCACCGTCGAGCCACCCCGAGCCTGGACTTTACAGGCTCATCTCCCGCTTCAGCAGCCGGATCCGATTGCATGAATGCGCGCCTGCAGCCGAGGGTGCCGTGACGACGTTTGCGGCCGCGCGAGGCGAGGACTAAAGGTGGCAACGGAAGGCAGCTCTTCATCTCCCGGCACGCCGCTTGCCCGGATCAACCGGCCTGCTGGAGCCATAACGACACAAACGCCAGCGGGGCTGACGGATTGAAGGACACCCTCGCAAACCACGGCGCCCTCGCGTTTCTCAATGAATGGATTGCGCCCGTTCTGTCCTTTATTCAGGCTCACGAAGCCTGGGCGGCGCCGATTGCGTTTCTTCTGGCTTTCCTCAAATCCCTTGCCTTCGTCTCCCTGATCATTCCCGGCACAGCTTTATTGCTGGCGATCGGCGGCCTGATAGGCGCCAGCGGCATCGCCTTTCTGCCCATCTGGATCGCGATCTCCATAGGGGCTGCGCTGGGAGACTGGGTCTCCTACTGGCTCGGAAGGCGGTACGAGGCAACGATGCGGCGCTCGCGCTTCGCATTGCGCCATCCTGCCTTGATGGGCCGCGCAGAAGCATTCTTTCGGCAATGGGGTTGGCTCGGTATCGTCGGCTGCCGCTTTTTCGGACCGTTGCGCGCGACGGTCCCGCTCGTCGCGGGTCTGTCGGCTATGCCACCCCTCGCCTTCCATCTCTCGAACTGGGCGTCCGCGTTTCTCTGGGCTGGAGCCCTGCTCTTGCCCGGCGCCACCACAGCAAAGATGCTTTCGCCATGACGAGCTGGACCGCCGCCATCCTCACAGCCCTGCAGATCACGCTTGCCGCTGCTCCAGGAGAAGCTCCCGCGACGCGCGGCGACGTTCCGCGCCTCACTCAGGAAGCACTGAACTTGTGGTTCGCAGCGGATTGCCGCTTCACAAAGCGGTAGCCGACCTTGTTCCAGACCAGAATCTTCTCGCGCACATTGTCGAGGATGAGGTCGCCCCGGTCCGTCCGGACTGTCAGAACCAGATGCCCTTCACCCTCGGGGGTAACGACGACCGTCATGAGCAGCGCGGATTTCGGCCACCCGGCCTCGATGAGGAGCCGCCGCTTGAGCAGCACGTAGTCATTGCAATTGCCGGATCCGTCATCGGGGTAAGTCCACCAATTGGGGATCCCCATTTTGGAGATCCCGTAATGGTCGTCGTCGCCGATCGGCTTGATCTGCTTGTTGGCCAAGGCGTTGATGGCGTTGAGCTCCGCCCATGAGTCCGGCGTGAGGATCACCGCCACCGGAGCGAGCCGTGTTTCGCTGCACTCGAGCGGCTGCGCCTGGCAAAACAGGGTCCAGCCGATCATCGGCTTCGCTTGCCCGCCGATCCGGGCGAATGCGGCGGGCTCTGCGACCGGCAGGCGCTCGGCTTGGGTCGCACCGGCAGCGGCCGAGGAGATCGGCATCGAAAAATGCGCAAGCAGAGCAACAATCGAAAGGATCAACCAGGCTCTGATACGC
>NZ_JBFRDQ010000113.1:0-20762 GCF_052113865.1 Allobosea sp. TAB14
GCACGGCGGATGATGCCGGCATTGTTGACGAGGATGTCGAGGCGCGAGCCGTTGGCCTTCGCCGCCGCCTCGGCCTCTTCCACGATCCGCGCAATCGGCTCCAGCGTCGCGAGGTCGGCGGCGATCTCGTGGAAGGGCTGACCGGTCGCCCCGACCAGCACCTTCGTCTCCGCCATGCTCGAGCGGCCAACCGCGACGATACCGGCGCCGGCCTGGGCGAGCGCGACCGCGATCGCCTGGCCGAGGCCCGTATTGGCCCCGGTGACGATCGCGGTCCGGCCGCCCAAATCAAACGGCGAGCGCATCAGCGCAGATCCCCGGTCGCGACCATGTCCATGTCGGTATAGTCGACATTGTCGCCGCCCATGCCCCAGATGAAGGAATAGGCCCGGGTAGCCACGCCCGAATGGATCGACCAGCCGGGCGAGAGGATCGCCTGCTCGTTGGCGACGACGAGATGGCGCGTCTCCTGCGGCTCGCCCATCAGATGGAAGACGCGGGCATCCGTGGGAACGTCGAAATAGAGATAGATCTCGCAGCGCCGGTCATGGACATGCGCCGGCATGGTGTTCCAGATGCTGCCTTCGTCGAGCGTGGTCACGCCCATGACGAGCTGGCAGGTCTCGCAGACGCCGGGGATGATGTACTGGCGGATGACGCGCTTGTTGGCCGTGGCCTGCTCGCCGAGCGCGATGGTCTTGGCATCGGCCTCCCGGATCACCTTGGTCGGGTGCACGGCATGGGCCGGGGTCGAAAGCAGGTAGAACTTGGCGGGGTTGCCGGCATCGTCGCTGGCGAAGGCGACCTCGCCCGCTTCCTTGCCGACATAGAACGCGTCGCGTTTGGCGAGCGGGTAGTCCTTCCCGCCGACGGAGACCTTGCCGGGGCCGCCGACATTGACGATGCCGAGCTCGCGCCGCTTCAGGAAGGCATCGGTGCCGACCGCCTTGGGCGTCGGCAGCACGACGGGCTTGTTCGTCGGCATGGCGCCGCCGACGATGACGCGGTCGAGATGGCTGTAGGTCAGCTTGACCTCGCCGGGAACGAACAGCGTCTCGATCAGGAAGTGGCGCCGCAGCTCCGCCGTGTCGAAGCCCTTGACGGCCTCGGGGTGGGAAACCTGGCGGATGTCGATGGTCATGGTCGGTCCTTCAGTGGAACAGGCGCGGCAGCCAGAGCGACAGGCCGGGCACATAGGTGACGAGCAGGAGCACGGCGATACTGGCGCCGTAGAACGGCCAGATCGTGCGCATGGACTCGCCGATGGAAATGCGGCCGATGGCGCAGGCGACGAACTGCACCGAGCCGACCGGCGGGGTATTGAGCCCGATGCCGGCGTTGAGGATCAGGATCACGCCGAAATGCACGGGATCGACGCCGAAGGCCTTCACCACCGGCAGGAAGATCGGCGTGCAGATGATGATCATCGGCGCCATGTCCATGAAGGTGCCGAGCACCAGCAGGATCAGGTTGACCATCAGCAGGATCGTGATCGGGTTGTCCGAGACCGCCTTCATCGCCGCAATGGTCGCCTGCGGCACCTCGAGGAAGGCCATCAGCCAGCCGAAGGCACCCGCCGTGCCGATCACCAGCAATACCATCGCTGTGGTCCGCACCGCGCCCAAAGTCGCCTCGACGAAGGCGGTCCAGGTCAACTGGCGATAGACGAAGATGGTGACGAGGATGGCGTAGACGACGGCGACGCAGGAGGATTCCGTCGCCGTGAAGACGCCGGAGCGGACGCCGCCGAAGATAATGCCGATCAGCAGGATGCCCGGCAGCGCCAGCACGACATAGCGGCCGACGGTCGCAAAGCCCGGAAAGGGCTCGCGCGGATATCCGCGCCTCACCGCGACCGCCCAGGCCGCGACCATCAGCGCAGCACAGAGCAAGAGGCCCGGCACCACACCGGCGGTGAACAGATCCGCGATCGAAAGATTGCCGCCGGCCGAAAGCGAATAGATGATCATGTTGTGCGAGGGCGGGATCAGCAGGGCAATGATCGCCGCATTCGCGGTGACGTTGACGGCATAGTCGGCGTCATAGCCGCGCTTCTTCATCTGCGGGATCATCAGCCCGCCCACGGCCGAAGCATCGGCCACGGCCGAGCCGGAGATGCCGCCGAACAGCGTGCAGGTGACCACGTTCACTTGGCCGAGCCCGCCGCGCAGATGGCCGACGAGGCTCGCCGCCATCTGGATCAGCCGCTCGGCGATGCCGCCGCGGATCATCAAATCGCCGGCATAGATGAAGAACGGGATCGCCATCATGGCGAAGGCGTTCATGCCGGAATTCATCTGCTGGAAGACGACGACCGGCGGCAGGCCCATATAGGCGACGGTCGCGACGGAGGCGATGCCGAGGCAGAAGGCCACGGGCACGCCGATCAGCAGCAGGAGCGCGAAGACGCCGAAGAGAATCCAGAGTTCCATCGCTCAGGCCTCCTGGCTTTCGCCGAAATGGACGAAGCCGAGCGGGGCCTGTTCCTCGCCGGTGGTGAAGAGCAGGAGCTTCTCCAGCGCGAACAGGGCGATCAGCGCGCCGCCCGCCGCGATCGGCACATAGTCCCAGCCGCGGGATATGCCGATGATCGGCATCCGATCGGCCCAGGTGCCGGCGGCGAGCTGCCAGCCATAGCCGAGCATGGCGAGCCCGAAGGCGCAGACCAGGCCCTCGCCCAGCACGATCAGCGCGGCCCGCAAGGGCGGCGGCGACATCACCAGCCCGACCTCGAAGCCGAGATGGTCGCTCTCGCGCACGCCGACCGCGGCGCCGAGCAGGATGAACCAGGACATCAGGAAGAGCGATCCGGCCTCGACCCAGATCGGCGTGTCGTTGAGCACATAGCGGCCGAACACGCCCCAGGCGACCATCACGGTCATCAGGACGAGGCCGGCCCCGGCCGCGATCAGCGCGAACAGGCTGAGCTTGGCGTCGAGTCGTGTCAGGAAAGCGGTGAAAGCGCGCATGAAATCTGCCCGGGCTGCTGGCAAGGGGCCGAAGACGGAGCGGCCCGAAAGCCGCCCCGTCTGAACGAGGCTCAGTTCACCGCCTGGATCGCGGCCACCATCTCCTTCAGCTTCGGATCGGTGACGAACTTGTCGTAGACCGGCTTCATCGCGTCGATGAAGGGCTTCTTCTCGACCTGATTGATCTGGGCGCCGCCGGCCTTGACCTTGGCCTCAGACGCCTTCTCCCGCGCATCCCAGAGCTCGCGCATCTTGAGCACCGATTCCTTGGCGGCGGCCTTGATSAKCGCCTGRTCSGCCGCGTTGAACTTGTCGAAGCTSYKCTTCGACATCACCAGCGCTTCCGGCGAGAGCGAGTGCTCGGTCACGGAATAGAACTTCGAGACCTCGAAATGGCGGGTCGATTCATAGGACGGCCAGTTGTTCTCGGCGCCGTCGATGACGCCGGTCTGGAGCGCGGAATAGACCTCGCCGAAGGGCATCGGCGTGGCGTTGGCCCCGAGCGCCGAGACCAGSGCSACGAACATGTCGGACTGCTGGACGCGRATCTTCATGCCCTTCATGTCRGCYGGCGWGYYGATCGGGCGCTTGSMRTTATAGAASGAGCGSGAGCCGGAATCGTAGARSGCSAGSCCGATCAGGTCGTGCTTCTCRAAMTCCTTGAGCAGGTTGTCGCCGATCGGSCCGTCCATSRCCTTCCGCATRTGRTCGACCGAGCGGAAGATGAAGGGCAGCGAGGGWATGTTGGTCGCCGGRATCAGGTTGTTGAACGGCGCCATGTTGATGCGGTTSATGTCGATGACGCCRAAGCGGGTCTGGTCGATCGTGTCCTTCTCCTGGCCGAGCTGGGCCGAGTGGAAGACGTTGATCTTGATGCGCCCCTGGGTGCGCTCCTCGAGCAGCTTGCCCATGTAGCGGACCGCCTCGACGGTCGGGTAGTCGGTCGGATGGATGTCGGCGGAACGAAGCGTCACGCCCTGGGCGAGCGCCGCCGTGGCGSTTGCGACCGAAACCGCCAGCGCGGCGGCGCCGGCAAGTAAGATGCGACGTGCGATCATGATGTTCTCTCCCTGGCAAGGCCCGTTTTCGGGCCGGTTCTTCTTTGGTTGAGGCGGACTGCCGCTAGCTGGCCGGTTCCCTTTCGATCAGCCTGACGGACAGGGGTGGAACCCCGGCACAGATCGCTTCCGCGACCTGGCCGATGGCGATGGGATGGACGCCCGTCGTCGCCCCGGCGGAGACGACATCGCCCTTGGCGAGGCCGCGTCCACGGCTCGCCAGATGGTTGACGACGAAGAGCAGGGCATCGAGCGGCCCACCATTCGGGCCGTGGCTGCGGCCGCGGCCGATGACCTCGCCATCGATCCGCATCTGCGTCTCGAAATCGGAAAGACCCTGCTCGATCCCCAGCGAGGCGCCGACGGCGATGCCGGTATTGTTGCCGAAATCGGAGATGATGGCCTGCGGCCCGATCTCGTTGATGCTCGGCAGCGGCGAGCCGGCGATCTCCATCGCGACATGCACCCCGCCGATGAAGGGCATCAGCTCTTCCGCTGTCCAGGTTTGCGGGCGCGGCGCGATATCCGCCCCGAGGACGATGCCGATCTCGGTCTCGACCGCGATGAAGCCGCCGCGGATCACGCCGACCTCGGCCGTCTCCCCCGGCGCGACGCGGCGGACGCCAGCGCCAAAAGCCGGCCCCGCCATCCGTGCGGCGCCCAAGCGGGCGCGCAAATCGGGATGGATCGCCGCGACCTTCCAGCCGCGCACGGGCTCGGGCCACAGCGCGATCGCCGCCTCCTGCACGGCATAGGCTTCCGCGAGATTGCTAGGCAATTCGCCGGGAAAAGCCGCGAGAGGCCGTGCCTCGCGGCGCGCTTCGTGGAATGATCGTGCGATCGTCGCGGTAAAATTCATACTTTGGGATACCATTACCGACACTGGTATGGTAGATTATCCCATGCCGCTTCGATTGCAAGCGATTTGGAGGCTGCTTTCGTGAGTTTCGCCGAGGGTCAGACAGGGTCGAGCGCCAACCGGCTCGAGAAGGAGCTTCTGCGCGCCATCGTCGCGCTCGAGCTGAAGCCGGGCTCGCGCCTCTCGGAGCAGGAGATTGCCACCCGCTACGGCGTCTCCCGCCAGCCGGTCCGCGAGGCGCTGATCGCGCTCAGCCGGCAGAAATTCGTCGAGGTCCTGCCGCAGCGCGGCACGGTCGTCGTCAAGATCTCGGTCCAGAAGATGATGGAGGCCCGCTTCCTGCGCGAGGCGATCGAGACCGCCGTCGTCCGGCGCGCCTGCGACAGCTTCAACCCGACGAGCCGGCAGATTGTCGACAATTGCCTGGAGGCGCAGCAGCGGGCGGTGGCCAATGGCGACCACACCGCCTTTCAGCGCTTCGACGAGCGTTTCCACGTGGCGCTCGCCGAAGGCGCCGGCTGCCCGATGGCCTGGACACTGGTCTCCAACCTCAAGGCCCATATGGACCGCGCCTGCCATCTCAGCCTGCAGAGCCCCAACGCGATGCAGGAGCTGATCGAGCAGCATCAGGCCATCGTCGCCGCGATCGATGGCCGCGACGCCGCGGCGGGCGAGGCCGCGATGCGGCATCATCTCAACGAATTGCTGCGGGCGCTGCCCGAGATCGAACAGCTCAATCCCGATCTCTTCGAGTAGCTGTCTTCCAACGCGAGCAGGTGGACGCGGACGCCGGCAGATGCCGGCGCTTGAGCGAACGGCCGCTCCCTGCCAAGAAGRCCGCCGCGGGTCGCGATGGCCGCGCGAAAGGGAAAAGCCTCGCATGAGTCATTTGCTGCGCACCCGGCCCGCGACCACCGACGCGATGCTCGCCGTCTTCGAGGATGCCGCGACGCTGCGGCACGCGCTGGCCTTCGAGGCCGAGCTTGCCCGCGCCGAGGCGGCCGAGGGGCTGATCGGCAAGGCCGAGGCGGAAGCCATCGCGACGCTGTGCGGCGGCATTGCCATCGACCCCGCCGCGCTCGCCACCGAGGCCGCGCTTGCCGGCACGCTCGCCATCCCGCTCGTCGCGCGCCTGCGCAAGGAATTGCCCGAAGCCGCGGCAAAAGCCCTCCACAAGGGCGCGACCAGCCAGGACGTCGCCGATATCGTCCTGGTCCGCCAGATCCGCGACGGCCATGCCCTGCTGCAAGCCGATCTCGCGCGAACCGCGAGCGCCCTCGCCGCCCTGGCGCGCCGCCATGCCGGAACCCCCGCCATCGGCCGCACCCTGTTGCAGGATGCCTTGCCGATCGGCTTCGGCCTGCGCATCGCGCAATGGCAGGCCGGCATCGTCGCGGCGGCGGCACGACTGCAAGACGAGGTCGAGCAAGGCGCCGTCCTTCAGTTCGGTGGCGCCGCCGGCACGCGCGCCGGTCTCGCCGGCAAGGGCGCGGCGGTCTCGGTGCGTCTCGCCGCGGCGCTTGGCCTGCCCGATGCGCCCCCCTGGCAGGCGCGCCGCGGCGGCATCGCCGGGATCGCGGCGGCGCTGGCGATCCTCGTCGGCGCGCTCGGCAAGATGGCGCGCGACGTCTCCCTGCTGGCGCAGAACGGCGTCGGCGAAGCGCGCGAGCCGGCCGTTCCCGGCCGCGGCGGCTCCTCCGCCATGGCTCACAAGCGCAACCCGACCGGCTGCCAGATCGTGCTCTCCGCTTGCCTGCGTGCGCCCGGCCTCGTCGCCGGCATCCTCGCGGGGCTGCCGGCCGAAGAGGA
The DNA here is from genome assembly GCF_052113865.1 of Allobosea sp. TAB14. Taxonomy (NCBI): domain Bacteria; kingdom Pseudomonadati; phylum Pseudomonadota; class Alphaproteobacteria; order Hyphomicrobiales; family Alloboseaceae; genus Allobosea; species Allobosea sp. TAB14. The sequence goes on from NZ_JBFRDQ010000113.1 coordinate 6,696, forward strand.
ACGCGGGCTGGGCGGCTGGCAGGCCGAGGGGCCGGCCCTGGCCGAACTCTTCCTGCTGGCGGCCGGCGCCACGGAAGCCATGGCGACGGTCGCGGAGGGGCTGGAGATCGACGAGGCCGCCATCGCCCGCAACCTCGAGGCCGCCGCGCTCGGCAGCGATATCGGCGAAAGCGAGAACTTGGTCGAAGCCTTGCTGAAAGAGCAGCTTTCCTCCTGAACGGCGCCTGTTTCGTCACCGAACTGCGCCGTCATCCCGGGCTTGACCCGGGATCCATGCCGGAACGGCTCAGGCATGGATCCCGGATCTCCGCTTCGCTGCGTCCGGGATGACGCGCGGAGAGAATGTTACGCCTTCGCCCGATAATCCGACGGCGAAATCCCCGCCCGCTTGGCGAAAAAGCGCGAGAAATAGGCCGGGTCGGAGAACCCCAGCCGGAACGAGATCTGCGCGACCGTCAGCGAGGTGTAGACCAGGTCGCGCCGCGCCTCGATCATCAATCGGTCCTGGATGACGCGGGCCGCCGAATGGCCGAGCACCTCGCGGCAGCTGCGCGACAGATGCGGCACGGAGACGCCGAGCGCGCGGGCGTGTTCCGTCAGCGGCTCATGGCTCTGGAAGCGGATTTCGACCCGCTCGATGAAGCGCCGCACCAGCCCGGCGCGCAGATCCTTCGCCGGCTCTCCGCCGGCCCGCAGGCCGCGCGCCGCGCGCGAGAACCAGGAGGCGAGCAGATCGGCATAGGCCGCCAGCGCGAACTCCCGGTTCGGCCGGTTGGCGCCGAACTCGCTCATCGCCAGCCGCATCAGCGTCTCCAGCGACTGCGCCTCCACGCTCTCCGGCTCGGCCTGCAGCAACGCCGGCGTGGCGAGGAGGGAGCGCGCCTCGGGCTCGGCGTCGAAGAGCCGCTTCAGCGATGTCTCCGCGACGCTGGCGACGAAACCCTCCGTGTCGACGACGAAATGGAACTCGTGGATCGTCGCCGGCGGCAGCAGCAGCGCCGAGCCCGGCTTGAGCTCGCGGTCGCGCCCGTCGATCCGGGTCATCCTCCATTCCGTCAAGTGTCGTCATGGCGCATAGCTTGGGGTGCGGAATGTCGGCTCAAGACCGTCATCGCCTTGGGAGGACGCGGAAATGCGCACGCAGGTCGCCATCATCGGCGCCGGCCCGGCCGGGCTTCTCCTCGGCCAGCTCCTGTCGCGCGCCGGGATCGATAATGTCATCCTGGAACGCCGCAGCCTCGACTATGTGCTCTCCCGCATCCGCGCCGGCGTGCTCGAACAGGGCATGGTCGACATGCTGCGCGAGGCCGGCGTCGCCGGCCGCCTCGACCGCGAGGGGCAGGTGCATGACGGCGTCAATTTCGCCTTCGACGGCACGCTCCACCGCATCGACCTGAAGCATCTGAGCGGCGGCAAGACCGTGACGGTCTATGGCCAGACCGAGGTCACGCATGATCTCGCCGAGGCGCGCCAGGCCCTCGGCCGCACGACGATCTACGAGGCCGAGGATGTCGCGCTGCACGATATCGACACGGCCGCGCCCCGCGTGACCTTCCGGGTGAATGGCGAGGCGCGGGAGCTGCGCTGCGACTTCATCGCCGGCTGCGACGGCTATCACGGCGTCTCCCGCCGCTCGATTCCGGAGGGCGCACTGACCAGCTTCGAGCGCGTCTATCCCTTCGGCTGGCTCGGCCTGCTCGTCGACCGCCCGCCTGCGGCGCATGAATTGGTCTATGCCCGCCACGAGCGCGGCTTCGCGCTCTGCTCGATGCGCTCGGCGCAGCGCAGCCGCTACTATGTCCAGGTGCCGCTGGAGGAGCGTGTCGAGAACTGGCCGGACGAGGCCTTCTTCGACGAATTGCGCCGCAGGCTTCCCGCCGAGGTAGCGGAGGCCGTGCAGACCGGCCCGTCGCTGGAAAAGAGCATCGCGCCGCTGCGCAGCTTCGTCGCCGAGCCCATGCGCTTCGGCCGCCTGTTCCTCGCGGGCGATGCCGCCCATATCGTCCCGCCGACCGGCGCCAAGGGCCTCAACCTCGCGGCAAGCGACGTGCGCTATCTCTTCGATGCCCTGCGCGAGCATTACAATGACGGTTCGGACGCCGGGATCGAAGCCTATTCCGCCCGCGCTCTCGCCCGCATCTGGAAGGCCGAGCGCTTCTCCTGGTGGATGACGGGGCTGCTGCATCGCTTTCCGGAGCGCAGCGCCTTCGAGGAGCGCATGCAGCAGGCGGAGCTCGACTATCTCGTGAGTTCGCCCGCTGCCGCGACCGCGATGGCGGAGAATTATGTCGGCTTGCCTTACTAGGCCGAAGCGGGCATGGCCTAGCCCACAGGGCCACCGCCCATAAGGCCGCCAAGACGAAAGACACCGGAGCCAACCGGGGCGATCGAGACAGTCAAGTCCAGGGGACGGATACGGGAGGGATGACGATGAAGATCAGCAGACGGAATTTCACCGGGCTGGCGGGCGCGCTGGCACTGGCCGGCACGTTCGGCCTTGGCGGCGCGGCCGCTGCCGAAACGATCAAGATCGGGATCATCGGGCCGTTCTCCGGCCCCTTCGCCCTGCAGGGCAAGAACTTCCAGGCCGGCGTCGAGGCCTGGCTCGCCCAGAACGGCAAGTCGGTCGCCGGCAACGAGATCGAAATCATCTATCGCGACCTGCCCACCGCCAATCCGCAGCAGGCCCGCGCCCTGGCGCAGGAGCTGATCGTCAAGGACAAGGTGCAATATCTCGGCGGCGTCTATTTCACGCCGGATGCGCTGGCGATCACGCCGTTGCTGAAGCAGGGCAATGTGCCGCTGGTGATCTTCAACGCCGCGACCTCTGCGATCATGACCTCCTCGCCGCTGGTCGTGCGGACCTCCTTCACCACCGGGCAGACCACGACGCCGCTGGGCAAGGCCGCCGTCGATCGCGGCATCAAGAAATTCGTCTCCGCCGTCACCGATTACGGCCCCGGCGTCGATGCCGAGGGAGCGTTCAAGAAGGCGGTCGAGGCGGCTGGCGGGCAGGTCGTCGAGACCATCCGCATGCCGCTCAACACCACCGAGTTCAGCCCGATCATGCAGCGCATCCGCGATGCCGGCGCGCAGGGCGTCTTCGCCTTCCTGCCCTCGGGCCCGCCGACGCTCGGCTTCGTCAAGTCCTTCAACGACACCGGGCTGAAGCAGGCCGGCGTCAAGCTCTTCGCCACCGGCGACCTGACGCAGGAATCCGATCTGCCGGCGCTGGGTGAAGCCGCTGCCGGGATGATCACCGGTTTCCACTACGCCACCTCGCACGATTCCGAGGCCAACCGGAAATTCGTGGAGGCCGGCGAAAAGGCGATCGGCGGCCCCGGGCAGCTCACCTTCCCGGCGGTCGGCGCCTATGACGGCATGTATGTCATCGCGAAGATGATCGCCGCCACCGCCGGCAAGCAGGACGCCGAGAAGGCGGTCGAGGCGGTCAAGGGCCTCGCCTGGGAAAGCCCGCGCGGGCCGGTGAAGATCGACCCCGAGACCCGCCACATCACCCAGACGATCTATCTGCGCGAGGTCGCCAAGAACGCCAAGGGCAACTGGATCAACAAGGAGATCCAGAGCTTCCCCGAGCAGAAGGACCCCGGGCTGGCGAAGTAGAGCCAGTCTCCTCGTCTGCTGCGCCGTCATTCCGGGCGCAGCGAAGCGGAGACCCGGAATCCATCGGAGGGCGCCGAGCGCTATGATGGATTCCGGATCGGCGCCGCTTTGCGGCTTGTCCGGAATGACGGCGCGTTTCCGACTGAACTCCGACGAGGCCCGCAACCCGCATGCAGACCGCGCTGAGCATCGCCCTGGACGCCTTCGCCTATGGCATGGCGCTGTTCATCATCTGCATCGGCCTGTCGCTGACGATGGGGCTGATGCGGCTGGTCAATCTCGCCCATGGCGCCTTCGCCATGATCGGCGGCTACATCGCCTCCTATGCCGTGCGCAATCTCGGCCTGGGCTACGGCTTCGGCATCGTGCTGGCGGTCGTCGGCACGGTGCTGATCGCGGTGCCGCTCGAACGGCTGCTCTTCCGCCGCATCTATGACCGCAGCGAGCTCTCGCAGGTGCTGATGACCATCGGCATCACCTTCTGCGTCATCGGCATCACCAATTACTTCTTCGGCCCGACGCTGAAGACGATTCCCCTGCCGGCGGAACTGGCGCAACCGATCGATCTCGGCTTCCGCAGCATCGCCGGCCACCGGCTCTTCGTCATCGCGAGCGGGCTTGTCGTCGCGGGCGGGCTCTGGTTCCTGATCGAGCGCACCGGCTTCGGCATCCACCTGCGCGCCGCCGTCGAGAACGCGCCGATGTCGCGCGCGCTCGGCGTGCGCACCGAATTGATCTATGCGGCGAGTTTCGCGCTCGCCATCGGGCTTGCCGCCTTCGGCGGGGTGGTCGGCGCCGAGTTCCTGCCGATCGAGCCCTATTACGCCCTGCGCTACATGGTGACCTTCCTGGTCGTAGTCTCCGTCGGCGGCGCCGGCTCGATTCCCGGCGCGCTCGTCGCCTGCCTGCTGCTCGGCGCCATCGATGTCACCGGCCGCTATCTCATGCCGGATTTCGGCAATTTCTTCTTCTATCTCGCGGTGATCCTGGTGGTCTGCGCCTTCCCGCGCGGCCTGATGGGACGGGCCCAGTGATGGCACAGGCTCCCGCCCCATCCGCTGCCGCTCCCCCCGCCCGCAGCCTCGTCCGCGATCTCGCCGGCTTCGCCCTGATCGCGCTTGCCGGGCTCGCGGGCTACTGGCTCTTCCCCGACAATCTCGCCTTCCTGACCCGCGTCATCTCGGTCGCCCTGCTCGTGCTCTCGCTCGACCTGATCGTCGGCTATTGCGGCATCGCCTYGCTGGGCCAGGCCGCGCTCTACGGCGCTGGCGCCTATGCCGCCGGCATCGCTTGCCTCAACGGCGTGACCGAGCCTTTCCTGCTGATCCTGATCGGGGCCGCGGCCGGCRCCGTCACCGGCCTGCTCATGGGCGCGGTGATGCTGCGGGCGCACGGCCTGCCGCAGCTCGTCCTCTCCATCGCGATCGTCCAGCTCCTGCACGAAGCCGCCAACAAGGCCTCCTGGCTGACCGGCGGCAGCGACGGCCTCGCCGGCATGGTCCCTGCTCCGCTCTTCGGCCTATTCGAGTTCGATCTCTGGGGCCGCGCCGCCTATCTCTTCGGGCTCGGCCTGCTGCTGGTCGTCTTCGTCGCGCTGAAGCTCATCGTCCGCTCGCCCTTCGGCATGGTCTGCCGCGGCCTYAAGGAAGATCCGTTGCGGATCAGCGCGCTCGGCATCTCCGCCTTCCCGGTGCTGCTCAGGATGTTCGTGATCTCCGGCGCCGTCGCCGGCGCGGGCGGGGCGCTCGGCGCCATCGCGACCCAGGTGGTGGGGCTGGACAGCCTGAGCTTCGAATTATCCGCCAATGCGCTGGTCATGCTGGTGCTTGGCGGGCTCGGCAATCTCTATGGCGCGCTGATCGGCACCGTCGTCTTCATGGCGGTCGAGCACATCGTCGCGGCGATCAATCCGTTCCACTGGATGACGCTGGTCGGCGCACTGCTGATCGCCATCGTGCTCTTCGCCCCCCGCGGCCTCTCCGGCACGCTCGACGAGGCCGCCCGCATCCTGACGCGTGGCCAGCGGAGGGCCGGGCCATGAGCACGGTCTTCGCGGTCGACCATCTGTCGAAATCCTTTGGCGGCCTCAAGGTCAATCACGACCTCTCCATCGCCATGACCGAGGGCGAGCGGCTCGCCTTGATCGGCCCCAACGGCGCCGGCAAGACCACCTTCGTCAACCTCGTCACCGGGCGCATCCCTCCGAGTGCCGGCACGGTCCATCTGATGGGCGAGGACATCACGCGCCTCGGCGCCGTCGCGCGGGTCAGGCGCGGGCTGGTGCGCACCTTCCAGGTGACGCGTCTCTTCCCCGACATGACCCCGGAAGAGCATGTCGTCATGGCGATCCTGCAAAGGCAGGGACATGCGACCCGCATCCTCGCGCGCTTCCACGGCAACGGCGCGGCCATGGACGAAGCCGCCGACATCCTCGCCACGCTCGGCCTGACCGATGTCGCGCGCCGCAAGGTCGTCGAGATCGCCTATGGCCAGCAGCGCCTGCTCGAGATCGCCATCGCCATGGCGCAGCGCCCGAAGGTGCTGCTGCTCGACGAGCCCGCTGCCGGCGTGCCCTCCTCCGACACGCCATTGATCGAGCGGGCGCTGGAGCGGCTGCCGGCCTCGCTTGCCGTATTGATGATCGAGCACGATATGGATCTGGTTTTCCGCTTCGCCAAGCGTGTCGTGGTGCTGGCGGCCGGCGAATTGATCTTCCAGGGCCTGCCGGCCGATGTCGCCAGGGACGAGAAAGTCCGCGAAGCCTATCTCGGGAGCTACGCCCATGCCGGCCGCTGAGCTCGAGGTCCGGAATCTCAGCGCCGGCTACGGCCAGACCCATGTGCTGGAGGATGTGTCCTTCTCCGTGCCGGCCGGCGGCCGCCTCTCGATCCTCGGTCGCAACGGCATGGGCAAGACCACGCTGCTGGCGACGCTGATGGGGCTCACCCGCCACTACGCCGGCAGCATCAGCCTGGCGGGCCAGGACGTGACGGCCCTGCGCACCACCGGGCGTGCGCTCGGCGGCATCGGGCTGGTGCCGCAGACCCGCGAGATCTTCAAGGGCCTCACCGTCGAGGAGAACCTCTTCGTCGGCCTCAAGGGCCGCCCGCGCACGGCGATCGAGGAAGCCTATGCGCTGTTCCCGCGCCTGCAGGAGCGCCGCCGCAATCTCGGCTCGCAACTCTCCGGCGGCGAGCAGCAGATGCTGGCGACAGCCCGCACCATCCTCGGCCAACCCTCGATCCTGCTGCTCGACGAGCCGCTGGAGGGCCTCGCCCCGGTGATCTGCGACATGCTGATGGCGGCCTTCACGCAGCTCGCGGCCAGCGGCGCGATGACGATCCTCTTCGTCGAGCAACGGCTCGAAAGCGCGCTCGACTTCGCCGAGGACGTCATCATCCTCGAACGCGGCCGGATCGTCTGGTCGGGAACTTCAGCCGCTTTGCGGGCCGATGGCGATGTCCTCGAACGCTATGTCGGCGTCGGCGGGCTGCACTGACCGTGTAGATGTCGCGCGGAACCGCGCCGTCATCCCGGGCTTCACCCGGGATGACCTGCTCCCAAAGCAGAAATTCTAGATACTGAAACGCGCTCCCGCGCGCGCCAGCCCGCCCGAGATCGCGACCGGCGTGCCGTCGGCCCGCCAGCAGGCGGCGCCGGTCAGCGTGCCGTCCGCATTGAAGGCGATGGCGTTCATGCCGCCGGCGACGCGCGGCGAACGCACCACCTTGTGGCCGCGCGCGATCAGCGCCTGCGCCACCGCTTCGGGGATCGCTTCTTCCAGTTCGAGCACGCCGCCTTCGGTCCAGACRCGCGGCGCCTCGACSGCCTCCTGCAGGCYCATGCSRTGGTCGATCAGGTTGACGATCGCCTGCAGYGCCGAGGGGAAGATGCGCAGSSCGCCGGGCARGCCGAGCGCATAGGCRAKCYKGCCMTCSCGCAGSACCATCATCGGCGCCATCGAGGTGAAGACGCGCTTGCCGGGYGCGATCGAGAGCGCSCGGCCGGGATGGGGATCGAAATTGTACATGTAGTTGTTAGCCATCATCCCCGTGCCGGGGATCTGGACGCAGGCGCCGAACAAACCGTTGATCGTCTGCGTCGCGCTGACGACATTGCCCTGCGCATCCGCCACGGTGACATGGGTGGTGTCGGCGGATTCCCCGCCCGAGAGCCCGGCCGTCCAGCTTTTCGCCCGGCCCATCTCGATCAGCGCGCGCCGCTCGGCCGCATAGCCCTTGTCGATCAGCCTCTCGACGGGAACCTTGACGAAGGCGGGATCGGCCGTCGCCACGGCACGGTCGGCGAAGGCGATCTTCAGCGCCTCCGCCAGCAGATGCACCGCGTCGGTCGAGCCGAAGCCGAGCGCGCCGATGTCGTAGCCCTCGAGAATGTTGAGCATCTCGGCGATATGCACGCCCGACGAGGAAGGCGGCGGCGGGCCGATGATCTCGTAGCCGCGATAGGAGCCCCGGATCGGCTCGCGCGTCTGCGTCCTGTAGCCGGCGAGATCGTCCGCATCGATCAGGCCGCCCTGCTCAGCCATGTAGCCGGTCAGCGCCTCTCCCAGCGCGCCACCATAGAGCGCCGCCGGTCCTTCCTTGGCGATGAGCCGCAGGCTCTCGGCGTAGTCGCCCTGGACGAGCTTCGCGCCGGGCTGGAGCGGCGTCCCACCCGGCAGCAGCATCGCGGCGAGGCCGGGATCACGGGCGAGATCGCCGGCATTGTCCGTGATGCAGTTCGAGAGATAGGGCGTGACGGTGAAGCCGCGCGCGGCGAGCGCGATCGCCGGCTGCAATACATCCGCCAGCGGCAGGCTGCCGAAGCGCTCCAGCGCCTCGCACCAGCCCTTGAGCGCGCCGGGAACCGCGACCGCCTTCGCACCGACGACGTTCTCGCGGTCGCGCGTGTCGCGCTGCTTGCCGATCTCGTCGGAGAGGCAGTGATACATGTCGGGCGTGGCGTGGCCCGGCGCGGTCGAGAGATTGTCGATGACGCGATGGCTGCCATCGGCGAGCCGGATATGGCTCAAGCCCCCGCCGAGGATGCCGACCATCATCGGCTCGGCCACCGTCAGCGCGAAGAGCGCCGCGACCGCCGCATCGACGGCATTGCCGCCCGCCAGCAGCATCTGTGAGCCCGCGGCCGAGGCCAGCGGATGGTTGGTGACGACCATGCCGCGCGAGCCGGTGGCGGGCCTTTTCTCGCAGGTGAAATCGGCGATGCGGGGAACGGAGACGGGAGCATTCATGGCCGCAGTTGAGCCTGAGTCCGGCCGAACGTCCACCCGGCTTTCCAGAAAAGGATCCTGCACCGGCCGCATGGCGAAACCCGCGCCCGTCTCGGCGCTGCCGGCGCCGGGCTTTGCCCCTGCCGCCGCTCAGGCCTCGGCCGTGATGGATGGCCGTCTCGCTGCCCGTGCCGATCGAGGGCTTTTCGGGCAGGAAGAAAATTCTCCGGAAAGCTCTGCGCGCGCCAGATTGTTCCGATCAGGGGCCGCTGGCTAGAAAGAAAGAGAAGATTTTGATTTCGCTCGCGTTTTCTGCTTATCCGCTGCTGGCGGCCGGCGCTCAAACCCGCTAAACAGCCCGCCGCCGGACTTTCAAGGACGATGCGATGAGCCATTTCTACGAGGAACAGGTCCTGAGCGTGCATCACTGGACGGACACGCTGTTCAGCTTCACGACGACGCGCGACACGACGTTCCGGTTCAAGAACGGSCAGTTCACGATGATCGGGCTGAAGGTCGGCGAGCGTCCGCTGCTGCGGGCCTACAGCGTCGCCAGCACGAATTAYGACGAGACGCTGGAGTTYTTCTCGATCAAGGTGGCGGACGGYCCSCTGACCTCGCGYYTGCAGAACCTCAAGGTCGGCGAYCCCATCATCGTCGGCAAGAAGGCGACGGGCACGCTGGTGCTCGACAACCTCAAGGACGGCAAGCGGCTCTTCCTGCTCGGCACCGGCACCGGGCTGGCGCCGTTCCTGTCGCTGATCCGCGACCCCGAGACCTATGAGCGCTATGAGAAGGTCGTGCTGGTCCATGGCTGCCGCCAGGTCGCGGAGCTGGCCTATGGCGAGCGYATCACCCAGCATCTGCCGCAGGACGAGTTCCTCGGCGAGATGATCCGCGAGCAGCTGATCTATTACCCGACGGTGACGCGCGAGCCCTTCCGCAACCGMGGCCGCATCACCGACCTGATGACTTCGGGCCAGCTCTACAGCGATATCGGCCAGCCCGGCTTCGACCCCGAAGGCGACCGCTTCATGCTCTGCGGCTCGCCGCAGATGCTGGCCGACCTCAAGACGATCTTCGCCGAGCGCGGCCTTGAGGAAGGCAATCACGGCGAGGCCGGCGACTACGTCATCGAAAAGGCCTTCGTCGAGAAATAGAATGCGGGATTGAACGCAGGGCGGAGCCGGTGCAGATACGGGTGCCCGTGCAGCGGGCTGTCGATGAGAACCCGAAGCTCCGAGCGAACACGAACGGCGTTGGCGCCGAAAGCACCAAGGCCGGACAATAAGCATCCGCCCCACCGATGCGGGCAGCTCCGAAGGCGACCGGAGGCACCGGGACGCAGCTTCGACGGAAGCGGCAAAGTCCGATTGACAGCGACGAAAAACCGACCGTATCATTCGTATACAAACAAATTTTGCGCTGAAATCGCGAGGGGACGAGATGTACGACGTTTTCGCCACTGACCGCTTGATCGATCACTGGCTGATCGAGGACATCGGGGCCTGCGATCTCACCRTCCAGGTCATGATCGAGCCGGACGAGGTCGGCGCGTTCTACATGAACGCCCGCGAGCCGATGATCGTCGCCGGCGTCGAGGTGGCGGCGCGCGTATTCCAGCGCTACGACCCGACGCTGAAGGTGAAACTGCGCGTCAGGGACGGGGACCGCGTCGAGAAGGGCGCCGTCCTGGTCGAGGTCGAGGGAGCGGCCCGCAGCGTGCTCACGGCCGAACGCACCGCCCTCAACATCGCCCAGCGCCTGTCCGGCATCGCCAACGAGACCGCGCGCTATGTGGCGGCGATCGAAGGCACGAAGGCCAGGCTCATCGACACCCGCAAGACCACGCCGGGCCTGCGCATGATGGAGAAGCATGCCGTGAGCTGCGGTGGCGGTCTCAACCACCGGCTCGGCCTCGACAACGGCGTCATGGTCAAGGACAACCACATTGCCGTCTGCGGCAGCATCGCCGCCGCCGTCGCGCGGGCCCGCAAGAAGCTGCCCGTCCTGACGAAGCTCGAGATCGAGTGCGACAACCTCGGGCAGGTGCACGAGGCCGTCGCCGCCGATGTCGATGTCATCATGCTCGACAACATGCCGATCAAGGACATGGTCGAGGCCGTCGCCATCATCGGTGGGCGCGCGAAGGTCGAAGCCTCCGGCGGAATCAGGATCGACACGATCCGCGCCATCGCGGAGACCGGCGTGGACTATATTTCGACCAGCAAGATCACGCAGGCTGCGGTCGCGGTGGATATCGGCCTCGACGAGGCGTGAGCGGCGGCGATGCGTCCCGGCACGCTGTTCTTCGTCATCGGCCCAAGCGGTGCCGGGAAAGACACGCTGATGCTCGGCGCCCGCGAGGCGCTGGAAGCGACGGGGCGCTACGTCTTCGCCAGGCGGGCGATCACGCGGCCCGCGGGTTCGCCCGGAGAGGACCACGAGGCGGTATCCGATACGGAATTCGAGCGCCGCAGGACGGCCGGGGAGTTCCTGATCGATTGGGAGGCCCATGGCCTGCGCTACGGGCTTCCGGCCTCTCTTGAAGGAGAGCTGGCAGCCGGCAGGCATGTCGTCGCAAACGGATCCAGGGCGGTCGTCGCCGCCCTCTCGCGACGCGCCACCCGGCTGGTCCTGGTGGATGTGGTCGCGCCTGCGGCCGTTCTGGCTCGACGCATCGCGGAGCGCGGGCGCGAGGATTCCGGAGCTATCTGCGAAAGGCTCGCGCGCGTCGTCGAACCGCCGCCGGCGGGTGTTCGGCGCGTCGAGGTTCTCAACGACAACACCCCGTCGGTCGGCGTCGAACGCTTCGTGGCCGCGATCGAGAACGCGGCCAATTACCTGACCCTGAGGCGCATGCCCTTCCTGACCGGCAGGCGCTTCTGCGCCTATCTGCCCGTGGGCGGGGCGGTCGATGGACGCGACTATCTCGGGCCGGGCAAGATCGAGCTCTCCAATGGCACCGCAGCCGTTCGCACCGAGGTGCAGGCGGTCGAGCCGTCCGGGCTGCTGGGAGCCGACGAGATCGGCCTCTCGGCCGAAGCTTTCGCCGAATTCGCGATGCCCGAAGGCAGCGAGGTGACGATCCGGCGAACGCCTTCACCCGAAAGCCGCGAAGCCCTCACCGGCAAGCTCCGTGGCGAGGCGCTCTCCGAGGAGCAGTATCGCCTGCTGATCCGGGATATCGTCGAATCGCGCTATCCCGATGCCGAGGTGGCGGCCTTCCTGGTCGCCGCGACGCAGAAGCTGACCGACCGCGAGGTGGCCGCACTCGCGCGCGTCCGCACCGGCTTCTCGCAGCGGATCGCCTGGCCTGACCGGATCGTCGTCGACAAGCATTCCATGGGCGGTATTCCCGGCAGCCGCATCACCCTCATCGTCGTCCCGATCATTGCCGCGCACGGCAAGTTCCTGATGCCCAAGACCTCCTCGCGCGCCATCACCTCGGCCGCCGGCACGGCGGACGCCATGGAGGTCGTGGCGAATGTCGAGATCGATCCGGCCGGCTTGCGCCGCTGCCTCGAACAGGCCCGGGCCTGCATCGCCTGGAATGGACGGCTCAACCATTCCGTCGTCGACGACGTGATGAACGCAATCACGCGGCCGCTCGGCATCGATTCCAATCGCTGGTCGGTCGCCTCGATCCTGTCGAAGAAGTTCACGGCGGGATCGACGAATGTGATCGTCGATCTCCCTTACGGCCCTCGCGCGAAACTGCATTCGCTGGAGGAGGCCACCGAGCTCGCTCGCCTGTTCGAATTCGTCGGGAAGGAACTCGGCCTGGTGGTCGAGGCCCATCCGACCGATGGGAGCAGGCCGATCGGACGAGGCATCGGCCCGGCGCTGGAAGTCCGGGACGTCAGATGGGTCCTGAACCGCGACCTGCAGGCGCCACCCGATCTGTTGGAGAAGGCCCTGTTCTTCGCCAGCCGCATCCTCGCATGGGATCCCGACATCGGCTCCCCGGAGGCAGGCAGGGAGCGGGCCATCGCGCTGCTGGAAAGCGGAGCCGCGGCACGGGCCTTCGAGACGATCATCGATGCCCAGGGCCGGCGCGCGCCGCCGATCGAGCCGGGTCTGCTGGTGCATACGGTGCGCGCCGGGCGCTCGGGGCTGATCGAGGAGATCGACGGCTGGGCGGTCGCCGGCATCGCGCGTCGCGCCGGAGCACCGTTCGACAAATCCGCCGGGGTCGACCTGAAAATGCGCGTGGGCGAACAGGTCCGCGCCGGCGAAGCGCTTTTCGCTATTCACGCCTCATCGGCGGCCGATCTCGACGAAGCAAAGCGTCTGGCCGAGGCCGAAGCCTGCTATCTGATCGGCGATTGATCGCCGGCCGCATCGCGTCGCGGCACGAAATCAGCCGTGAACGGGCTCACGGTTTCCCTGCCCCGCCCTCTCGAGCGGGGCACGCCGTCGCTCAACCGTGCCCGAGAGCCGGCATGGTGATCGGCCGCGCGAGCCTCGCCTGTGCCGTCAGGCGGATGCCGGCATTGACCGCGCCATAGCCCGCATAACCGTCGCGCTGGACGATCTCGAAGAACAGCCCGCCATCCAGCGTCTGCGTATAGGCCTGCCGGAAGCTGCCGCCGGCATCGCTGTCATGGAGGATGTTCAGCGCCTTCAGCCGGTCGATCTCCTCGGCCGACAGATCGGAACGGGCTTCCAGATCGTCATAGTAGTTCTCGGGGATCGGCAGCATCGCGACTCCATTGGCGATAAGCCGCTCCACCGTCGCCGCGATGTCGTTCGTCGCGAAGGCGATGTGCTGCACGCCCGAGCCGAAGAAATCGGTGATGAAGCGTGCCGACAGCGTCCGGTGGCTCTGCGAGCCGTTGAGGATGAGCCGAAGGCCATGACCGGGCTCTCCGTCGAGCCCGCTCTCGATCACCTGGCTCTGGACCACGCCGCCGGGATCAAGCACGGCCTGGCTCGGCGCCTTCCGCGTGTCGAACAGCGAGGAGTAGAACAGCAGCCAGGTCAGCATCTCCTCGTACTGCATGCTCTGCGAGACATGGTCGACGCCGGTCAGCCCGGCCTCGGCGTCGCTTTCCTCCGTCGCCTCGAAATCGACCTCGGCCCAGCGGCCGAGCGACGAGGTGCGATCGAGGAAATAGACGAGGCTGCCACCGAGCCCGCGCACAGCGGGGATATCGAGCTCGCCCGGCCCGATCGCGCCGGCATGCGGCACGTCGAGCAGCGCCTTGGCC
>NZ_JBFRDQ010000114.1:0-23813 GCF_052113865.1 Allobosea sp. TAB14
CTTGTCGACCTCCGGGGAGATCAGGCGGATCGTGCCCTTGAGCGCTTCCTTGGCGCCGGCCGGCGTGACCGCGACCGGCTGGCCCAGCGTCAGCGCCGGGATATCGACCTCGGCGACCTGCGCCTCCAGCTCGACGGCGCCGTTCGCGATGATCCGGAACAGCGGTTCCGAACTCGGCAGCATGCTCGCCGTCGCGCCGAGCTTGGCGGTGCGACGGCTGATCATGCCGGCCTGCGGCGCCTTGATCTCGGTCCGCGCCAGACGGACGGCGATGTCGTTGCCCTGCGCCCGCGCCAGGGCGCGATCGGCGGTGGCGATGGCGAGCGCCTCGCGGGCGGAACTGGCCCGGGCCTGAGCCGAGCGCGCCGCGGCGGAGCGCTGGTCGAAGGTCTCGGCGCTGGCATTGCCGCTGTCGCGCAGCGCCTTGGTGCGATCGAAGGCGTTGTTGGCCTGCACCAGATTGGCGTCGGCCTCGGCGATCTGGGCATTGGCCTGAGCTATGGCGGCCTCGGCGCGGGCGATCTGCGCGTCGTTCTGCGTCTTCTGCACATCGAGCATCGTGCGGTCCAGCCGCGCCAGCACCTGCCCCTTGACGACCTTGTCGCCTTCCTCGGCGAGAATGGCGATGATCGACAGCCCGTCGACCTCAGGCGAGACCAGAACCTCGTCGCGCGCGATCATCGACCCCGAGACGAGGACGCTCTGGACGATCTCGGTCGTCTTGGCATGGGTGACGGTGACGGATGGACCGGTTGCCGGTGCCTGAGGATGGGCCGCCGGCGCCTGGGAGCTGGCCGCGGGCGCCTGCGCGCGTGCCGGCACGGCGGCAGTCGCCGCAAGCAGCACCGCCGGAAGCATCAGGTGCAGGGCTGGGGAGAGAAGGCTCATCGGGAACGACCCTGTTGCGGCGGCGCGGCGGAGGCGCGGCAAGTGCGGATGGGAGAGCGCGCGCCGCATCACGGCTGCGTCTCGATTTCGGGGAGGAGCATGGTGCGGGCGAGCATGCGCATGCTTCTGAACAGAACGTCGGCGCCGGCCTCGGCGTCGAAATGGGGCTCGATACCGCGGCGGCAGAAAAAGCCGTCTGCCATCATCGAGATCGCCAGCAGGAAGCTCTGCTCGTCGAGGGTCGCCGGCAATTCGCCGTTGCGCTTCGCCTCGGAGATCGCGGCGATGAGCCCCTCCATCAGGGATCCCTCGATGTCAGCGCACATGCTGGCCATCTGCTCGTTACGCGCGGCCTCGGCCCAGATCTGCAGCGCGATCACCGCCTTTTCGCGCGGCTGCCGGACGAGATGCTTGCGCCCGATCTCCTCGAGCTGGTCGAGCAGCGACCCCTTGCTCGGGCAAAGCCCGGCGAAATCCGCGGCGATCGTGCTGCGGTCGCRCTCGGCCATGCCGGCGATGATCGCGTCCTTGGAATTGAAGTAGCGGTAGAGATTGCCCGGGCTCATGCCGGCTTCCGCCGCCACGTCCTGCATCGTGGCCACATGGAATCCGCTGCGCGCGAAGACCCCTTCGGCGGCGTCGAGGATGCGGATATGGCGCTCCGAAAGCGGGCTTTCGGGCAAGGCTGGGGCGAGATGCTGCGACATGGACCGCGCGATAATGAGAATGAACGTTCATTCCCATCGCAGCCAATTGTGGCCGCGTCAAGGAGAGCCTCCCCGCCACAGGCGAGCCGGATTTCCCTGCAAAGCGTGGCGTGCGTCCGAAGTCGGCATGCAACATGGCGGCTCAAAATTTGCTTGCTTCGTTCCGTCTGGAACTTCATCCTGCGGTGATCCGTCATGGTTTCACGCGTCCCTCTCAATCCCGGCCGCGCGCCAGCGAGCCTGAAGTCGGTGATGAACGACCACGCCTTTCCTCCTCGTCTGGCCGGACGCACCCGCCCGCCTGCCGCCACCCGGCGCCCGCCCTCGGCTCCCAGGCCGGTGCTGATCGTGCTGCATCAGGAGCATTCCACGCCCGGCCGCGTCGGCCGGCTGCTGCAGGCGCGTGGCCATGCGCTCGACATCCGCAAGCCGCGCTTCGGCGATTCGCTCCCCGCGACCATGCGCGACCATGCCGGGGCAGTGATCTTCGGCGGCCCGATGGGGGCCAATGATCCCGAGGATTTCGTCAAGGCCGAGATCGACTGGATCGGCACCTGCCTGAAGGAGGACGCGCCTTTCCTCGGCATCTGCCTCGGCGCGCAGATGCTGGCGAAGCAGATGGGCGCGCAGGTCTACACCCATGGCGAAGGTCGCGCCGAGGTCGGCTATTACCCGCTCTCCATCACCGAGGCTGGAAAGGCCCATGCCGAGACGGCCGGCTTCGTCTGGCCCGGCACCGTCTATCAATGGCACCGCGACGGCTTCGATTGCCCGCGCGGCGCCGAATGCCTCGCCACCGGCGGCGATTTCCCGACCCAGGCGATCCGCGCCGCCTCGCGCGTCTACGGCATCCAGTTCCACCCCGAGGTCACGCCCGCGATGATGTATCGCTGGTCGGTGCGCGGCTATGAGCGCACCCTGATGCCGGGCGCACAGCTCGGCCACACCCATGTGCCTGGCTGGTTCCAGCACGACCCGGCGATCCGCCTCTGGCTCGACGCCTTCCTCGACCATTGGCTGAAGGAGCCGGCGGAAGCCGGAACGGCAACCGCGTGACTCGTACAGCTCTCGTCCTCGGCGCCGGCATGGTCGGCGTCTCCTGCGCGCTCGCCTTGCAGAAGCGCGGCTTCACCGTGACGCTCATCGACCGCAAGGAGCCGGGGCGCGAAACCTCCTATGGCAACGCCGGGGTGCTCGCCCGCTCCTCGATCGCACCGCTCAACAACCCCTCGCTCTACGGCAAGCTGGCCAGCTATCTCGGTAACGGCCACCCGGCGCTCAATCTGAGTTGGCGTCGCGCCCTGACGCGACCGGGCTGGCTGCTGCGCTTCCTCTGGGAAGGCCGCCCCTCCCAGGCGGCCGCCCGCATCGCCGCGCTCGATTCCATCACCGCCAGCACGGTCGAGCGCCACCGCGCCCTGATGGCCGAGGCCGGCGTGGCGCATCGCCTGCGCGAGAACGGCACGCTCAAGCTCTGGCGCAGCGAAGCCGGCCATGCCGCCGCGCAGGCCGAGCATCATTTCCTCAAGCGCCACGGCATCGCCTCGCGGCTCCTCGACCGGCAGGGCATCTCCGCCGTCGAGCCGCATCTGAACCCGATCTTTCGAGCCGGCCTGCTCATCCCCTCCAACGCCTCGGTCGATTCCCCCGGCGCCGTCACCGCCGCCTATGCCGCGCTCTTCGCCGGCCGCGGCGGGCAGATCGTGCAGGCCGAGGTGAAGGCGCTCACCCGTCAAGACGCCGGCTGGCGCGCCGCAACCGACAAGGGCACCTTCGAGGCCGGGATCGCCGTGGTGGCGCTCGGCCCCTGGAGCGGCGATCTGCTGAAACCGCTCGGCCTCGACCCCAGGCTCGATGTCGAGCGCGGCTACCACCGCCACCTGAAGCCCGAAGCCCGCGCGACCTTGTCGCGGCCGATCTACGATGTCGACGCCGCTTATTTCATGGCGCCGATGGAGCAGGGCTATCGCGTCACCAGCGGTGTCGACCTGTCCTTCCGCGACGCGCCCGACGCGCACCGCCAGATCGACAGCGTGACGGAGGCTGCGCGCGAGGCCTTTCCGCTCGGCGCCGTTGCCGGCGAAACCTGGCGCGGGGCGCGGCCCACCTTGCCGGATTCACTGCCGATGATTGGCGAGGCGCCTGGTAATCCCGGCCTCTGGCTCGCCTTCGGCAACCAGCATATCGGCTTCTCGACTGGCCCGATCACCGGCGAGATGATCGCAGCCATGGTCTGCGGCGAGACGCCGCCGGCCGATCCGAAGCCGTTCCGGCCGGGGCGGTATATCGGCTGAGGTCGGCTTCAGAGACCCATCGAAATGGGCGCTGGGAACCCCTCTCCCGGATGAGAGAAGGGTACCCCGCGCTTTCCATTAGCGACACGCGGACAACACCAACGAAAAACGCCAGCCCAGAGGCTGGCGTTGATCGAAGCACCGGAAGCGCAGCCGATCGCGCCGGCTCAGACCTGGCGCGCCACCATCATCTTCTTGACCTCGGCGATCGCCTTGGCCGGGTTCAGGCCCTTCGGGCAGGCATTCGCGCAGTTCATGATGGTGTGGCAGCGATAGAGCCGGAAGGGATCTTCCAGATTGTCGAGCCGTTCGCCGGTCGCCTCGTCGCGCGAGTCGATCAGCCAGCGATAGGCCTGCAGCAGCGCGGCCGGGCCGAGATAGCGGTCGCCGTTCCACCAATAGCTCGGGCAGGAGGTCGAGCAGCAGGCGCACAGGATGCACTCGTAGAGGCCGTCCAGCTTCTCGCGGTCGTCCTTGGCCTGGCGCCACTCCTTCTCGGGAGCCGGCGTCGTCGTCTTCAGCCAGGGCTCGATCGAGGCGTGCTGAGCGTAGAAGCGCGTCAGGTCGGGCACGAGGTCCTTGACCACCGGCATATGCGGCAGCGGGTAGATCGCGACCCGGCCCGCATTCTTGCCGGTGCCGCCGCACTCGTCGATGCCGGTGGTGCAGGCCAAGCCGTTCTTGCCGTCCATGTTCATGGCGCAGGAACCGCAGATGCCCTCGCGGCAGGAGCGGCGGAAGGTCAGGGTCGGGTCGACCTTGTTCTTGATCCAGATCAGCGCATCGAGAACCATCGGCCCGCAATCGTCGCGGTCGACATAATAGGTATCGGTGCGCGGATTGGCGGTATYGTCCGGGTTCCAGCGATAAATCTTGAACTCGGTGACGTTCTTGGCGCCGGCCGGCTTCGRCCAGGCCTTGCCTTCAGTCAGGCGGGAGTTCTTCGGAAGATTGAATTCAGCCATCAGATCGTCCTCAGTACACCCGTGCCTTGGGCTTGATGTACTCGATGTCGTTGGACATCGTGTAGGTGTGCACCGGGCGGTCGTCGAGCGTGACGGTCCGCTTCTCGTCGTCGATCCAGGACAGGGTGTGCTTCATCCAGTCCTTGTCGTCGCGGTTCGGATAATCCTCGCGGGCATGGGCGCCGCGGCTTTCCGGCCGGTTCAGCGCCGAGTCCATGGTCACGACCGCCTGGGTGATCAGGTTGTCGAATTCCAGCGTCTCGATCAGGTCCGAGTTCCAGATCAGCGAGCGGTCCTTCGTGCCAACATCGGCGATGCCGCCCCAGACCTCGTGGATGAGCTTGTGGCCCTCTTCCAGCGTCTCGCCGGTGCGGTAGACGGCGCAGTTGTCCTGCATCGTCCGCTGCATCTTGTCGCGCAGCACCGCGGTCGGCGTGCCGCCGGCAGCATTGCGGTACTTGTCGAGGCGGGTGAGAGCGAGGTCGGAGGAGCCCTTCGGCAATTCCGGCTGCTTCTCGCCGGCCGTGACCGTCTCGGCGCAGCGCAGACCGGCCGCGCGGCCGAAGACGACGAGGTCGATCAGCGAGTTCGAGCCGAGGCGGTTGGCGCCATGCACCGAGACGCAGGCCGCCTCGCCGAGCGCCATCAGGCCGGGAACGACCGTATCCGGATCGCCGCCGACCTTGGTCAGCACCTCGCCGTGGAAGTTCGTCGGGATGCCGCCCATGTTGTAGTGGACGGTCGGCAGRACCGGGATCGGCTCGCGGGTGACRTCGACGCCGGCGAAGATCTTGGCGCTCTCGGAGATGCCGGGCAGGCGCTCATGCAGGATCTTCGGGTCGAGATGGTCGAGATGCAGGTAGATGTGGTCCTTGGTCTTGCCCACGCCGCGCCCGGCCCGGATCTCCATCGTCATCGAGCGTGAGACGACGTCGCGCGRGGCGAGGTCCTTGRYSGWGGGGGCRTAGCGCTCCATGAAGCGCTCRCCCTCSGAGTTGGTGAGATAACCGCCTTCGCCACGCGCGCCCTCGGTGATCAGGCAGCCCGAGCCGTAGATGCCAGTCGGGTGGAACTGCACGAACTCCATGTCCTGCAGCGGCAGGCCGGCGCGCAGCACCATGCCGCCGCCGTCGCCGGTGCAGGTATGGGCCGAGGTCGCGGAGAAATAGGCGCGGCCATAGCCGCCGGTCGCCAGGATGGTCTGCTGGGCGCGGAAGCGATGCAGCGTGCCGTCATCGAGCTTGAGCGCGATCACGCCMCGGCARWSGCCRTCCTCGTCCATGATCAGGTCGATGGCGAARTAYTCGATGAAGAACTCGGTGTTGTAGCGCAGCGCCTGGCCATAGAGCGTGTGCAGCATGGCGTGGCCGGTGCGGTCGGCCGCGGCGCAGGTGCGCTGGGCCGGCGGGCCCTCGCCGAATTCGGTGGTCATGCCGCCGAAGGGGCGCTGGTAGATGCGGCCATCCTCGGTGCGCGAGAAGGGCACGCCCCAATGTTCGAGCTCGTAGACGGCGGCCGGCGCGTTGCGCACGAGATATTCGATCGCGTCCTGGTCGCCGAGCCAGTCCGACCCCTTGACGGTGTCGTACATGTGCCACTGCCAGGTATCCTTGCCCATATTGCCGAGCGAGGCGGCGACGCCGCCCTGGGCCGCGACGGTGTGCGAGCGGGTCGGGAAGACCTTGGTGATGCAGGCGGTGCGCAGGCCGGCCTGCGAGCAGCCGACAGTGGCGCGCAGACCCGCACCGCCGGCGCCGACGACGACGACGTCGAAGGTGTGGTCCGTGATCGGATAGGCGGTGCCGGTATAGGCCGGGACCGGACGGGATTTTGTGATCGCCATCGGATCAGCCTCCAAAAGACAGCTTCAGCACCGCGTAGACGCTGGCGGCGCCGATCGCGATGGCGAAGAAGGTGTTGGCCATGACGGCGAGGATCTTGGTCCCCTCGTTATGGACGTAATCCTCGATGATGACCTGCATGCCGAGCCGCATATGGATGCAGGCCGAGAGGGTGAAGAGCAGCATCAGGATCGCGACGAGAGGGTTCGACAGCAGCGCGACCGCCGCCGGATAGGGCCGGCCGACCAGCGCGATGACGATGCCGATGAAGATGATCGTCAGGATCAGATTCGAAACGGCGGTGACGCGCTGCAGCCAGAAATGGCCGGTGCCGGACTTGGCGGAGCCGAGGCCGCGAACGCGGCCGAGCGGGGTGCGCATCGAGGAATTGGACAGCATGAGCGGGCTCCTCAGCGCAGGACCAGGGCGGCGATCCAGACCAGGACCGTCAAGCTCACCGAGGCGACGAGCGAGAACTTCGCCATGTTCATCCGGGTTTCGGGCTCATAGCCCTTGCCCATGTCCCAGACGAAATGCCTCAAGCCCCCGACCATGTGGTGGATCAGCGAGAAGCTGTAGAGGAAGAGGACGAGCCGGCCGAGGAAGGAGCCGGCAATCACCTGGGCCGTATCGAAGGCGGCGGGCCCCGACGCAGCGGCGACCAGCCAGGCGGCGATCAGCACCGTGCCGAGATAGAGCCCCGTGCCGGTGACGCGATGGGCGACGGACATCGCCATCGTCCAGGACCAGCGATAGATCTGCAGGTGGGGCGAAAGCGGACGAGCCGCGGGCTTGACCTCGGCCAATATCATTCTCCGATCAAGCGGCCCGTCGGAAGGAACGGACCCATTTGGGATCATTCTAGAGTGACCCGCTCTGTAACGAAACCGGCACGACGCTGCAATGCGGCAGGCGCGAAGCAAAGTTACAGATTCTGAAATTCGTCATTTTCTTATCGAAAGCTTACCGCGGCAGCAGCGCCCAATAGTCGAAATCGAGGATCACGCCGGGCGCATATTGCTCGCCTTCCTTGAGCGGATGGGCCGCGCACGGCAGATTCTTGGTGGCGACGAGCCGGAGCCTGAGCGCGCCGACATCGCTGCGCCCCGGCAGCTCCGCGCATGCCAGAACCTCGCTCCAGGCATAGACGGTATCCCCCGCGAACAGCGGCGCGACATGGCGCCCGCCATTGATCGCGGCGATGTGAAAGGCGTTGCCGAGCCCGTTGAACGAGAGGGCGCGGGCGAGGCTGATGACATGGCCGCCATAGATCAGCCTCTTGCCGAAGCGGCTGCCCTGCGCGGCATGGGCGTCGAAATGCACCCGCGCCGTGTTCTGGTAGAGCCGCGTGGCGAGCTGATGCTCGGCCTCCTCGACGGTCATGCCGTCGACATGGTCGATCTTCTCGCCCACCGCATAATCGCCCCAGCGGAAGCGCGAACCGGCCAGCGCATCGTCATGGCCGGCGAGATCGAGCGGCGGACAGCCCTCGCCCAACACGTCCGGCAGGACGGCCTTGGCCAGCTCCGGCACCTGCTCGGCATGGGCGGGCGTGCCCGGCTGGCGCTTGCGCACCAGCACCCAGCGCGCATAGCTCAGCACGATGTCGCCATGCTGGTTGCGGCCGATGGAGCGGACATAGACGATGCCGGCATCGCCGGCCGAGGCCTGTTTCAGCCCGATGACCTCGGAGGTCGTCGAAAGCGTGTCGCCGACGAAGACGGGCTTGAGGAAGCGCCCGTCGGCATAGCCGAGATTGGCAACGGCATTCAAAGAGATATCCGGCACCGTCTTGCCGAAGACGATGTGGAAGACGAGCAGATCGTCGACCGGCGCCGCCGGATAGCCGATGGCGCGGGCGAAGGCCTCGGAGGATTGCACGGCGAAGCGCGGGCCGTAGAGCGCCGTGTAAAGCGCGACGTCGCCCGCCGTGACCGTGCGCGGCGTCGCATGGACGATGACGTCTCCGAGGTGGAAATCCTCGAAAAAGCGGCCGGAACTGGTCTTGATCGTCGCGCCGGTCATGCGTTGCCTCCTGATGGGAGGCGAGTTTGCGTTGCAACGAAGCTCTGCGTCCAGCCCTGAAGACAGGTCGAGCGTCATGCTCGGGCTTGACCCGGGCATCTCGTGAAGGAGAAGCCCCCACGCGTCGCGAGATTCTCGGGTCGCCGCTGCGCGGCACCCGAGAATGACACCCTTCGATCACCCCGCGATCGTCGCGAGCTTCGCCAGATCGACATTCGCGCCGCAGACGAGCACGCCGAGCCGCTCGCCCTTGGCGGGCTTGTAGGCGCCGCTGATCAGCGCGCCGAAGGCCGCCGCGCCGCCGGGCTCCACCGCGAGACGGAAATCGCGCCACAGCGCCGCCTGCGCCGCCGTGATGGCTGCGTCAGCCACCAGCGCGACATGGTCGACCGTGTCCTTGCAGACATCGTAGACGAGCTGGCCGACATTGCGCGCGCCGAGCGAATCGGCGGCGACGGAGGCGACCTTGACCTCGGCCGGCCCCTTCGCCTCCAGCGCCGCCTGCAAGGCGCGCGAGCCTTCCGGTTCGACGCCGACGACCCTGACCTTGCTGCCGGCAAACCAGCTCGCAATGCCCGAGATCAGTCCGCCACCGCCGACCGCGACGAGAACGGTGTCGAGATCGGGTTCCTGCAGATCCCATTCACGGCCGAGCGTGCCCTGGCCGGTGACGGTCTCCTTCGCCGCGAAGGGATGGATCTTGAGCGCGCCGGTTTCCGCGACGAAACGGTCGCAGGCCGCCTGGGCATCGTCATATTGCGCGCCGCCGACCACGACCTCGGCACCGAAGCGCTTGATCGCCTCGATCTTGGCGGCGGGCGAGATCTCGGGCACGAAGATCGTCGCCTTCACCCCACGTTTCATCGCGGCATAGGCCACCGCCGCGCCGTGATTGCCGCCCGAGGCCGCCGAGACGCCCGCAGCCGGCACCGCCAGCGAGAGCAGGTTGTTGAAGGCGCCGCGCGTCTTGAACGAGCCGGCATGCTGCAGGCATTCGAGCTTGAGCGAGAGATCCGCGGCCGAGCCGAGAGCGCCGCGGCCCAGCCGCATGACAGGCGTGATCCGGGCATGGCCGGCGATGCGGGCGGCCGCTTCCTCGATCATCGGACGGGTGACGGGGCGTTCGCTCATGGCTCGATCCTGTGATGACGGCGCCCGGGACGAGAACGTCCAGATCGCGATGGGAAGCCCGTGGCTATCGCGCCCCGGCGGATCGGGAAAGGGCTTTCCGCGCCCGGCGGCAATGTGCCGGGCGACGACCAGCGCCGCCAGCGCATCGAGGAGATCGTCCGCCGCCGCGCCGCGCGGAGGCCGCGCCGAGAGCGCCTCGGCTGCGATGCCGGCGTCCCTGAGCAGTCCCCGCCGCTCGGCCATGCCGGGCGGATTGATGACCCCCTTGACCTTCTTCGGATGGGCGAGCGGCACGCCCTTCATCATTCGGAAGGCGAGCTCGGGATGGACTTCGAAGACGCGCTCGCGCCATTCCACCTCCGCGCGCAGCAAGGCATCGATCTCCCGGATCTTCGGGAAGAGGTGAAAGCCCTGCTTCGAGACCTTGCGGGGCGGATCGGACGCCGCGAGCGCCAACGCGCAAGCCTCTCGATAATCGGACGCTTCGACAGCACGGCGCGCCGGAATCGAAAAAACCGAGGACTGCCTATCGCCCAGCAGCGCCCGCACCGCCTGCTCCGGTCCGCGCCCGGAACCCGTCACCTGATCCGGCAGACCGATCGGCATGTCGACCGCGACGATATCGGGCCCGATCTCGCCGGCGAACAGATCGGCGAAGCGCGGCACCACACGGATGATCGGCGCCGCCGGCCCTTCGGCGAAAGCGATGGCCGCGATCCAACCCGCCTTGCAGCCATCCACACCGGCCAGCCATGCCATGCCCGTTCCCTCCGCCTTTCGCAGCGCTGGCATCGCATCCGCGTTGGTCTACTGTGCGGCGCAGCACAAGCCGGCCGTGTCAGGAGAGACGATGACCGCGATCCGCCCCCGCCGCAGCGCCCTTTATATGCCGGGCTCGAACGCCCGCGCGCTGGAAAAGGCGCGTGAGATCGCGGCCGACGTCCTGATCCTCGACCTGGAGGATGCCGTCGCCCCCGACGCCAAGGCAACGGCGCGCGAGCAAGTCTGCGCCGCCGTGAAGGCGGGCGGCTATGGCCGGCGCGAGCTGGTGATCCGCGTCAACGGCGCCGGCACGCCCTGGTTCGCGGACGACCTGGCTGCCGCAGCGGAGGCCAGGCCGCAGGCGATCCTGGTCCCGAAGGTCTCGGCGCCGGATGAACTGCACGAGATCGCCAGCCGGCTCGATGGTCTTCGGGCCGATTCCGCCATCGCGGTCTGGGCGATGATCGAGACCCCGCTCGCGATCCTCGACGTCGAGCGCATCGCACGGGCCGCGCGCGACCCTGCCACGCGGCTCGCCTGCTTCGTCATGGGCACGAATGATCTCGCCAAGGAGACCCGCGCCCGCTTCGTGCCGGGCCGGGCGACGATGCTGCCCTGGCTGACGAGCGCGCTGCTGGCCGCCCGCGCCCATGGCATCGACATCCTCGACGGCGTCTACAACGACATCAAGGACGAGGCCGGCTTCCGCGCCGAATGCGAGCAGGCGCGCGATCTCGGCTTCGACGGCAAGACCCTGATCCACCCCTCGCAGGTCGGGCCGGCGAATACGGTCTTCGCGCCGGACGAGGCGGAGCTCGCCCGTGCACGGGCCATCATCGCCGCCTTCGATCTGCCGGAGAACGCCGGCAAAGGCGCGATCCAGCTCGACGGCCGCATGGTCGAATTGCTGCATGCCGAGATGGCCCGCCGCACCGTGGCGCTGGCGGAGGCGATCGCCGCCGCCTGAGTGGCCGTCATTCCCGGGCCGTACTTTGCGCGGAACCGGGAATCTCAGGACGAGAAGGCACTGCTTTCCAGGATGCTCGGGCCAAGCCCGAGCATGGCGCGCCTGGACCTTACGCCTTCGCGGCCTTGGCCCGCTCGATCGCCTCGACGATCAGCTTCTTGGCCATGGCGGCGTCGCCCCAGCCCTTGAGCTTCACCCATTTCCCGGGCTCCAGGTCCTTGTAGTGCTCGAAGAAGTGCTGGATCTGGTCGAGGGTGATCTTCGGCAAATCGGTGTAGTCGTGGACGTTCTCGTAGCGCTTGGTCAGCTTCGGCACGGGAACGGCGATGATCTTCTCGTCGCCGCCGCCCTCGTCTTCCATCAGCATCACGCCGATCGGCCTGACCGCGATGTAGG
The DNA here is from genome assembly GCF_052113865.1 of Allobosea sp. TAB14. NCBI lineage: Bacteria > Pseudomonadati > Pseudomonadota > Alphaproteobacteria > Hyphomicrobiales > Alloboseaceae > Allobosea > Allobosea sp. TAB14. The sequence goes on from NZ_JBFRDQ010000114.1 coordinate 11,977, forward strand.
AGCCCGGCACCAGCGGGCGGGTATTGGCGACCAGCACGTCGCAAGGGTCGCCATCCTCCGACAGCGTGTGCGGGATGAAGCCGTAATTGCCGGGATAGCGCATCGGCGTATAGAGGAAGCGGTCGACGAAGAGCGTGCCGGCCTCCTTGTCCATCTCGTACTTGATCGGCTCGCCCCCGATCGCCACCTCGATCAGGACATTCACTTCGTCAGGCGGGTTCTTGCCGATGGAGATGGCGTCGATGCGCATGAGGGAACCTGTCGCTTGGATATTTCGCCGGGCCTTATGCAAGTTCGCRGCAAAAAGTCCAACCCCTTCCGGCAGGACAAGCCATCAGACGATTTGCGCATGGTTGCCGTCACTGCTATCCGGCCCGTCATGAACAGCCCCGAGACCAGGCCGTGCTAAGCCGCTTGCGCCCCGACGAAGAGCGCTATGCCCGCCGCATGGCCCGCATCGCCCGCTGGGACCGGCCGATCGAAGGCCGGGCCGCGCGCCTGCGCGCCTGGGCCAACATGCTGCTGGTCGACCACGGCGTCTTCCGCCTCGCCTATCTCAACGCCCATCGCGTGACGCCGCGTCTCTGGCGCTCGGCCCAGCCTGCGCCCGGCCAGATCGCGGCCTTCGCCCGCAAGGGCGTGAAGACCATCGTCAACCTGCGCGGCGGGCGCGAGCACGGCTCCTGGCCGCTCCAGAAGGAAGCCTGCGAGCGTCACGGCATCGCGCTCGTCGATTTCGTGCTGCGCTCACGCGGCGCGCCCGACCGGGAGACGATCCTCGGCGCCGAGGCCTTCTTCGCGAGCCTCGAAGAGCCGGCGCTGGTSCAYTGCAAATCSGGCGCGGACCGGGCKGGSTTYTTCTCGGCGCTCTATCTGCTGRTSCATGAARRCCGCCCGCTCGACGAGGCGATGCGCCAGCTCTCGCTGCGCTACGGCCATTTCCGTTTCGCCAAGACCGGTATCCTCGATGCCTTCTTCGAGGCCTATCGCCGCGAGGGCGAGGCCAAGGGCATCGCCTTCCTCGACTGGGYCGMGMSSAKCTACGAYCCCGAGGCGCTCGAGAGAGACTTCAAGACGGGCTTTCTGTCTTCGCTGATCGCCGACCGCCTGATCCGGCGCGAGTAGACCTGCTCAACGCGCCGCACGCGGCAGGGCAAGAGCGCCCCCCATCCGCGTCCAGGTAAACTGGATATGGTTGGCGTGACAGGGTCGCGACCTCCTGCAAAGGCCCGACCAGCGTGATCCCGCCGTAGAACAGGCTCATGATGGCGATCACCGCGCCGACACCGGCCCATTTCGTTCCCTCGATGAAGCTGTCGGCGACATGGGCGCCAAGGCCGACGGCGGCGAACAGAGCGCCCGCCGCAGCGATCAGGCCGAGCGTCATCAGCCTGATCCAGAAGCGCCTGCGCTTGCCGACATAGCTGCGCAGCCCGTTGAGCACGAGCGGGGTGGAGACGGTGCCGAACATCTGGCTCGGCATCTCGAGCAGCCGCATCGCGAGCGCGACATGGGCCGCCAGCAGCGCATTGGAGGCGTAGGGCAGCGCCAGGATCGGCGCGATGCTGAAGCCATAGGCCAGCAGGGCGGAGGGCAGCAGCGCCCGCGGCGCATCGCGCCAGCGCCAGGCCGCCGCGATCAGGCTGCCGCTGTTCCACAATCGCGGCTGGACCAGCGGCCGCAGCGCCGCATGGCGGCGGCGCAGCAGATAGAGGGTCGCCAGGACATGACCGCCGGCATCCGCCATGAAAAGCGCCAGCGCCTTCGGCCCGAAGAGGCCGATCAGCACCAGCATGATCACCGGCTGGACAACCGCCTGCACCACATTGCTGTTGCCGATGGCACGGAAATCCCCTTCCGCGGTCGCCTCCGCCCAGATCAGGCGCAGGACAGAGCGCGCGGCCAGCGAGACGAAGAAGAAAAAGGCGACGGCCGGCGCCACCCAGCCCGCCAGCGCGAGACCGATCAGCACGAGCACCGTCAGACCGAGGAATGCGGTGCCGACCGCGGCGGCAAGGCGAAAGGCCAGGCCCAGCCGGGCCGTATCGTTGCTCCGGAAGAACACGGCCTCGAGCCGCAGCAGCGAGGCGGTCGAGACGAAATTCGCGGCAGCGGAAAAGACGGCGAAAGCCGCGAAGACGCTCGGCGGGCACAGCGCCGCCGCGACGATCAGCCCCCAGACCGAGATCAGTCGGGCCTGGACGAAGCGCAGGCCGAGCAGGATGGCCGAACCGAAGCTGGAGCGCAGGATCGGCGCGCGCTCCGCCACGAAGCGGCGTCCGGCGGCCAGGGCCAGCGAAGGCCGGCTCGGGGGAAAGGTCGCCCGTTCCATGACGACATGCGCGGCCATATCGACATCCAGGGTTGGAACATCGGGCAAGCCGTCCTCGCTGTCGTCGGTGCGCCCGTCCTGATGGACCCGGTCCGCCGGCATTAGGAGATCACGGCTCTCAGGTGGCAACGCTGCGCCAGTATGGTTAACAACTTGTAAACAGCTTTCATCGCTGAGCGTCGGTGCAGGCCGCTCGCCCGCGCGGGGCATGATGCAGGAAACGCATCCTGCCCCTGCCGCAGCTCAGACGAAGCTCGCCTTCAGGGCCTCGAACCGGTTTAGCTGATCCGGCAGCAAAGCGCGACTGGCATCTCGTCGCACGAAGATCTTGAACATCACCTCGCCCGCCGCATTGAAGAACTGGACCGAGCAGGCCCGCCGGCCCTGCGCGGTCGCGCGGTCGACGAGATAGATCGCGCGGCAATTCTCGGCCTTGATATGTCCGCCGATCGGGCTGTCGCCATGGATATTGTAGTAGCCATGGCCGAAGCTGCCGACCGGCAGCGCGCCCTCGACCTCCAAGACGATGTCGGGCGTGTGCATCAGGAACAGCACCGTTCCCCAGCTCGCCAGCTCCTGCCACAGCGCCTCGAAGCGCTCGGGCGCCACGAACAGCCGCTGCCCGGCCGGCAGCAGCTCCAGCGCCGTGCGGGTCGAGACACCCGCCTCGCGCGCGATCGCCTCGATCAGCCCGTCGGGCTTTGCCGCGAGCAAAGCGCGGGCATGTTCGATCGGGTCGCGGCTCGCAACCTCCGCCGTCGTCATCGCGCAGACCTCACTCGGCCGCCTGGCGGGGCTGATGCGGATTGATCTCGCTCAGCACGGTCTCGAACCCTTCGAACTCGGGATGGCCGAGGAAGACCGGCTTCTCGCGGGGCTGGCCGGCATTGCGRTGYGAYTCRCGGAAYTGSTCSGACTTCGTCCAGGCSRYGAAATCCTCCTTCGMGGCCCAKGTCGTGTGCGAGGAATAGAGSGTRTGGTCYTCCTTCTCCGGCCCCTTCAGCAGGTGGAAGGCGAGGAAGCCCGGCATTTCGTCGAGCCGGCTCTTGCGCGAGGACCAGACCGTCTCGAAGGCGGCCTCCTCGCCCTTGACGACCTTGAAGCGATTCATGGCGATGAACATCGGATGATCCTGCACTGAAAGGGCCGTGACCGGCCGAACATGGGCGCCGGCGCGAATGTCCTCGCGATGTCGTGATCCAACCGCGCAGCACGATGCCGCGGGCGAAACCGACACCGCTTGGCGCGTTGCCCTTGACCGTTTCTAGTAAAGCCTAATATCTGCGTCAATAACGGTCGAGGGCAATGCTTGTTTTGAATTACTAAAAACTAGCACTTACTTGACTGGAACGATTTTAAACTGCGGCATCGACAGATGTTCGACGGCGGCAGCGAAGAGCCTGGCATTCCAGGAGGAGTCGCATCCATGTCCGGCACACAGGTCCCAACGGTTTCCGCACGCTCCCCGCAGCCGAGCCGCCGCCTCGCGGCCGCCATCGGCCTCGCACTCCTGGCGAGCGGCCTCTGGCCGGCGGGCTGGACGATGCCGGCCCTGGCGCAAAACCCCGACAAGATCGTCGTCGCCGGCGGCGTGATCACCGAGGTGCTCTATGCGCTCGGCCTGCAGGAGCGCATCGTCGGCGTCGATTCGACCAGCCAGTTCCCGCCGGAGGCGCTGAAGGACAAGCCGAACATCGGCTATGTCCGTGCCCTCTCGGCCGAGGGCGTGCTCTCGCTGAAGCCGTCGCTGGTCATGCTGATCGATGGAGCGGGCCCGCCCGACGCCGTCTCGCTGCTGACCGAGTCCGGCGTGAGGATCGCCCGCATCGCCGACGGCCTGACGCCGGAAGGCGTCGCCACCAAGATCGACGCGATCGGCGCGGCGGTCGGCGCCGGCGAGACGGCCCGGCGCCTCGCCGCGCAGACGACGGCGCGCTTCGAGGAGCTGGCCAGGCTGCGCGCCAAGCTGGCGACGAAGAAGCGTATTCTCTTCGTGCTTTCGCTGCAGAACGGGCGCGCCCTCGTCGGCGGCCGCAACAGCTCGGCCGACGCGATCATCGCGCTGGCCGGCGGCCTCAACGTCGCGAGCGCCATCGAAGGCTACAAGCCGATGACCGAGGAGGCCATCGCCGCCGCGGCGCCCGACATGGTCCTGATGATGCGCAACAGCAGCGCCCACAACACCACGCCCGAAGAGCTCTTCGCCATGCCGGCCTTCGCGCAGACGCCGGCCGCCGCGACGAAGCGCCTGGTCCATATGGACGGCCTCTATCTGCTCGGCTTCGGCCCGCGCACGCCAATGGCGGCGCGCGATCTCATGGCGGCGATCTATCCGGAAGCCGCCATCCCGCCGCTGAAGACGGCCGCCGCCCCGTGACCCTCGCCGCGCCCGTCCCGGCCATGGCCGCCAATGCTTTGGCAACGCTCGCCGCCGGCCGGCGGCGCGTCGGGCTCATCGCCGTCGTCGGGCTTGCGCTGGCCTGCCTGCTGCTCGCCATCGTCGCGATCGGCCAGGGCGCCATCGCGATCCCGCCGGGCCGGGTCGCCGAGATCCTCATGGCGAAACTGACCGGCGATGCCTCGCTCCTGGACGGGCGCGACGTCCTCGTGGTCCTCAACATCCGCCTGCCGCGCGTGCTGCTCGGCCTGCTCGTCGGCGCGGGCCTCGCGGTTTCCGGTGCCTTGATGCAGGGGCTGTTCCGCAATCCCCTGGCCGATCCCGGCCTCGTCGGCGTCTCGAGCGGCGCGGCGCTCGCCGCGGCGGCGACCATCGTTCTCGGCGACCGTTTCATGGCCGGCACGATGATGAAGCTGCCCTTCGCGGCCCTGCCTTTGGGCGCCTTCTGCGGCGGGCTTGGCGCGACGCTCGCGCTCTATCTCATCGCCACGCGCGGCGGGCGCACCTCGGTCGCCACCATGCTGCTCGCCGGCGTCGCGCTCGGCGCCCTCTCCGGCGCGCTGACCGGCCTTCTCGCCTTCATCTCGGACGACCGGCAATTGCGCGACCTGACCTTCTGGTCGCTCGGCAGCCTCGGCGGCGCGAGCTGGACGAAGCTCTCGGCGGTGGCACCGATCGTGCTGCCGCTGCTGTTGCTGATGCCGCTGCTGGCGCGCGGGCTGAACGGCCTGATGCTCGGCGAGGCCGAGGCCTATCACCTCGGCATACCCGTCCAGCGCATCAAGGCGCTGGCGATCCTGCTGGTCGCACTCGCGGTCGGCGCCAGCGTCGCCTCGGCCGGACTGATCGGCTTCGTCGGCATCGTCGTGCCGCATCTGATCCGGCTCTCGGTCGGCCCGGATCATCGCCTGCTTCTGCCGCTTTCGGCGCTGGGCGGCGCGATGCTGCTGGTCGGCGCCGACATCGTCGCGCGCCTGATCGTGGCGCCGGCCGAATTGCCGATCGGCATCGTCACTGCCACGATCGGCGCGCCCTTCTTCCTCTGGCTGCTGCTGCGCCGCACGAGCCTCATCGATGTCTGAGTCGGGACCGATCCTCTCCGGCCGCGAGATCAGCTTCCTCGCGGGCGGCCGTCGGCTCGTCGCCGAGGCCTCCCTGGAGCTCGCCGGCGGCACGACCACGATCCTGATCGGCCCGAACGGCGCCGGAAAATCGACCCTGCTCAAGCTCCTGACCGGCGAGATCAAGCCGGCCGGAGGGCGGATCGAGATCGCCGGCGAGCCGCTCGAGACGGTTCCGGCCTGGCGCCTAGCCTGCCAGCGCTCGGTCATGGCGCAGCATGCCCGCCTCGCCTTCCCCTTCAGCGTCTACGAGGTCGCGCAGCTCGGCGTCGACGGCATCGGCCGGGCGCTGACGCGCCAGCGGCGCGAGGCTGTCGTCGCGGAAGCCCTCGCCGCCGCCGGCGTGCTCGACCTTGCGGGCCGGCGCTACCAGACCCTCTCCGGCGGCGAGCAGCAGCGCGTGCAGTTCGCCCGCGTGCTCTGCCAGCTCGAAGCCGGGCGCAGCGTCGCCGAGCGGCAGGTGCTCTTCCTCGACGAGCCGATCGCGAGCCTCGACCTCTGCCACCAGCTCGCACTGCTCGACATGGCCCGCAGCATCGCCGCACGCGGCGTCGCCGTGCTGATCGTGCTGCACGACCTCAACCTCGCCGTGACCTATGCCGATCATCTCGTCGTGATGGATCGCGGCCGGATCATCGCGCAGGGCCCCCCGGCCCAGACCCTCGACGACGCCCTGCTGCATCAGGTCTTCCGCGTCGATCTTTCGCTGAGCCGCGCCCCCGCGCCGGGCCTGCCCTTCCTGTTGCCGCAGCAGCATCGCGGCCGGCCGACGGCCTGAGCTGGCATTTCCGCCGATTCACCCCGGATTCATGGTGAATCGCGCGAGGATCCGCCTTCACCATATTGCTCAACCGCCGGTTCACGGCTGCGGCGCGATGGCTTCCGATCTGTTCAACCGGAGATCGGACCATGTCGAGACAGGTTGCGGCCGCGGGCTTCGCCGTCGCGGGGCTCGCCCTTTCGGCCTTGTGGCTGCCATCGCCCGCCGCGGCCCGCGAGGTCGTCGAGATGCGTGAAGCCCGCTATCAGCCCGGCACCATCGTGATCCGCACTGGCGAGCGCCGGCTCTATTACGTCGTCGCCCCGGGCGAGGCCATCCGCTACACCATCGCGGTCGGCAAGGCCGGCAAGCAATGGCGTGGCGTCAAATATGTCGAGGAGCTGCAGGTCGACCCGGCCTGGAGCCCGCCCGCCGAGGTGAAGCGCGACAATCCCCGCCTGCCGGACGTCATTCCCGGCGGCTCGCCGCGCAACCCGATGGGCGCGCGCGTCATCGGCCTCGGCCCCGGCGGCCAATACGCCATCCACGGCACCAACATGCCGACGACGATCGGCAGCGCCGCCTCCTATGGCTGCTTTCGCATGCATAATGGCGATGTGATCGACCTCTATGCCCGCGTGCAGATGGGCACGCCGGTCGTCGTCCTGCCCTGAGGAGTTATGCCGAAGGCGCCGGGCCCCTCAGGCCCGGCTCGCGGGATCAGAGCGCGACGGGCGAAACCAGCGGCTTGCCGGCGAAGAAGGCCCGCAGATTGCCGAGCATGGTTTCCTGCTGCGCCGCCTGCGCCGATTCCGAGGCGGCCGCGATATGCGGCGTCAGCACGACATTGTCGAGCGCCTTCAGCCTGTCGGAGACATGCGGCTCGTTCTCGAAGACATCGAGCCCCGCGCCTGCGATCACGCCCGTCTCCAGCGCCGCGCACAAGGCGTCCTCGTCGACCGCGATGCCGCGCGAGATGTTGACCAGATGTCCGCGCGGCCCCAGCGCCTTCAGCACCGCCGCGTTCACGGCATGCCGGTTCTCGGCGCCGGCGCGGGCCGACACGACGAGGACATCCGCCCATTCGGCGAGGCCGAGCAGACTGTCATGGTAGTGATAGGGCATGTCGGCGCGCCGGCTGCGGTTGTGATAGCCGATCTCCATCTCGAAGCCCGCGGCGCGGCGCGCGATGCGGCTGCCGATCGCGCCCAGCCCGTAGATGCCGAGCTTGCGCCCGGCCAGCCCCGGCACCGGAGCCATGCGCTCGACCGCATTGCCCTGCCAGCGCCCGGCCCGGACGTAACGGTCGCTCTGCGGAATCTGCCGTGCCGTGGCGAGCAGCAGCCCCATGGCGAATTCCGCCACGCCGGTGGCATTGGCGTCTCCGGCATTGCCGAGCGCAATCCCGCGCGCCTTGGCATGCGCGCGGTCGACACCCTCGATGCCGGTGCCGTAGCAACAGACCAGCCTGAGCTTCGGCAGGGCGGCCATGAGAGCGGCGTCGGTGCGCAGGGTCYCGATGGTGAGCAGCGCCTCGACCTGCTCCGCCCCCTCCGGGAGCGCCTCCGGCGTCGAATGCTCCATCGGACCCAGCAGCGTATAGCTTTCACGGAGTCGGTCGATGAACGCCGCCGGCAGCCGCGGCACCATGAGGAGAGTGGGTTTCATCGATCGACTCCAGACAATACCGCATCGCAACATTTCCGCGGCATCCGCTCAAGCCCGCCACCGGCAGGACTGCCATATGCCGGATGCACGCCTTTGCCGCAGTGAACTGGCCGAAAGGCGAAAGATCGGCCGACGCCATTTCCCTCGCCTGCGGCAAAAAAGCACGTTAGCTTCGTCCTGCGACACGAAGCTCGCTCGAGCAAGAGCCGGGCCAGATAAGGGGCTACCCGTATGGATCACCTCGCTGACGTGAAGAAGTTTGCCAAGAAGCCGCTGAACGAGGCCGCCTTCGCCGGGATGGCCAAATCCTATGCGCTGGTCATGGGCAAGCCCGACACGCGCTATGTCGCCTGCTCCGACCCGGCCGAACTCGACCGCGTTCGCGAGAACTTCCTGAAGAAGAAGCTCGGGCTGAAATCCGGCGATCTCGAYGGCTCGATCAAGGCCGTCTGCGAGCAGATGAAGGAAGACCGGACCAAATCCCGCCTGACCTTCTACTACCTGCTGGCCGAGCACCACGGAAAGCTCGACCTCTTCATCAAGAAATAGGCCGGCGCCGTCCCCGGCATCGCCGGGGATCTTCCCCCAGGGCAAGCGATGCGGCCGGCGGGATGTGCCGGCCTTGCGCAGGCTTGCCCATTCCGTCCGATCCATCGCGAAAGATCGCGGCGCGCCCTGCCGGACGCGGGTGGCGGTGATCTACGCGCTTGTCACCGCATCGGATCGTTCCGGGGAGCGGGCTCCGCTTTCCGGGCCGCCGCCATAGAGGTCCGCGCGCGTCAACGGCAGGCCGGACGGTCCCTTGCGCCGCTTCGAGACCAGCGTCTGGTTGACCAGCGCGCCGCCGCGCTCGAAGGCGAGCGAGCAGCCGGCGAGATAGAGCAGCCACATCCGCGTCCGCTCCGGGCCGATCTCGGCCTCCGCCCTCTCCTTGTTGGCGTCGAGCCGCTCCCACCACAGCCGCGTCGTGCGCTGGTAGTGCTCGCGCCAGCCCTCGACATCATGGACCTCGAAGCCATGGCGCTCGAGATTGGCGATCGACATACCGAGATGGTCGAGCTCGCCGCCGGGGAAGATGTAGCGCACCAGCGCGCGATACTCCGCCGGCATCTTGTTGAAGGCCTTCTCGGTCTTCTTGGCCCGGCGCGAGATGCAGTGATGCAGATAAAGCCCGCGCGGCCGCAGCAGCCGGTTCACCGCCCGGAAATAGGACGGGTGATTGCGGATGCCGACATGCTCGAACATGCCGATCGAGGAGATCTTGTCGAATTCCCCCTCCATCTGGGTGAAGTCCTTGAGATGGAGCGTGACCTTGCCCTGAAGCCCGAGCTTCTCGACCTTCTCGCGCGCCAAGGCGAGCTGCTCCTCGGCCAGCGTCACGCCATGGGCCTCGACGCCGTAGTAGCGCGCGGCATGACAGACCAGCGCGCCCCAGCCGCAGCCGATGTCGAGGAAGCGGTCACCGGGCTTCAGGCGCAGCTTCCGGCAGATCATGTCGAGCTTGTCGCGCTGGGCCCGCGCGAGGTCGCCATGGTCCTCGGTGAAATAGGCGCAGGTGTAGACCATCTCCTCGTCAAGGAAGAGCCGGTAGAAATCATTCGAGACGTCGTAGTGATAGGCGATRTTGGCCTTGTTGGTCGCCGGGGCCCCGTCGCGCGCGATCTCGTCGCCCTTGCGATGATCGACGGCCTCGGCCGCCTTGCCGGGCGCGAAGATGAAGCGGCGCACCACGTCGAAGATCGCGCTCTTCGGGATGTTGCGCGCGAGCCTGCCCACCTTGCCGTCAGGCCGGGCCGCCGCAAGATCGAAGATCGAGCCGTTCCGGATCGAGATGCGGTCGGTGACATGCAGGTTGAGGAGCGTGTCGAGCTTGGGCTTGCGGATCAGGGCGGCCGGAACGCCGGCATCGGCGATGGCGATGGCGAGCCCGTCGGCAGGCCAGGAGGCGGGCACCGAACTGCCGTCCCAAAGCCGGAAGCCGAGCTTCAGCCCGAGCTTGTCATGCGCCTCCGCCAGAAGGCGGCGCAGGGCGGCGAGCCGCTTGTCATCGTTCGTCATGATCGGCTCCTATTGGCTGCCTCCCTCTGGCAGCCGAAAGCAGTTGGCAATCGCCGCCACCTGCAAACGGACCCGACATAAACCATAACGCCGTGAAGTCATGAGGTTTTCGTATCGACGCTGCTAGAAGAGATGCGTTCGAGAGGAAGGTGCCATGAAGCCGAAACTGTTTCTCACGCTCATCATAGCGGCCTCATGCTATCTCGTGCAGAATCTCGACGTTTGGGCGCAAACGCCGAACCCCAGCTCACCCCTTGCCGCTCAGTCGGTCGGACGCGGACAGCCCACACGAATCAACGTCAACTTTCGCATTGAGATCGATGGCGAAACCGGAGACCTGGCAGCCACCGAAAAGGCAAGAAAAACACTTTACAGCCAGGCGGCGCGGGAATGCTCGGTGCTCACCGCGAGCTTCTCGGGCACGAGTTGCCTCATGGAAAACCTGAACGTCATGTTTCAGAGGGACGGCTCGGTGAACCGGGGTTCGGCATTCCTGAACGGCAACGCCGTCTATCAGCTTCGCGCCGATTGAGACGACAGACATTCCCTTTCACGGTTTCGTCTCAGAAATCGCTGGCGATGCCCTTCACCTCCCAGTCGTCGTAGCGCACCGGCTCAAGCCCACCGCGCCCGTTGACCTCGCGCTGGCCGGCGACTTCGGCGGCATGGGCATCGATGGCCGCGCGGCGTGCCTCGGCCTCGGCCAGAGCGCGCTTGGCCGCCGGCGAGAGCACCTTCTCCGTCACGGCGGGTGCGGGCGTGGCATCGCTGGCTTTTTCCGGCATGCGGAACATCTCCACGTTTTTGCCTTTCGCATTTTTTTTCACGCGAACCGGCGTCCACTTCGCTCGAAAATGCTCTTGGCCCGGACTTGCAGGATCGGGCCGATGCCCACCACATAGGGCAGGAAACCGGCAATCGCGAGGGTAATCCGCCCTTTTTTCGTACCGGCAAGCGAAGGGAATACGATGAACTACGTCAGGACCGGCATGCTGATGGCGGGTTTGACCGCGCTGTTTCTCAGCGTCGGCTACCTGCTGGGCGGGAGCAGCGGCATGCTGATCGCGCTGATCTTCGCCGCCGGCACCAATCTCTTCAGTTACTGGAATTCCGACCGGCTGGCCCTCGCCGCCCATCATGCCCAGGAGGTCSATGAGCGCAGCGCGCCCGAACTCTATGGCATGGTCCGCGACCTCGCCGCCCGCGCCAACATGCCGATGCCGCGGGTCTATCTGATCCAGGAGGACCAGCCCAACGCCTTCGCCACCGGCCGCAATCCCGAGAACGCGGCCGTCGCGGCGACGACCGGCATCCTGCGCACGCTGACCTATGAGGAACTGGCCGGCGTGATGGCGCATGAGCTCGCGCATATCAAGAACCACGACACGCTGACCATGACGATCACCGCGACCTTCGCCGGTGCGATCTCCTCGCTCGTCACCTTCGGCATGTTCTTCGGCTCGCGCGACAACCGCCCGAATGTCATCGTCCAGATCCTGC